>NZ_MQSY01000063.1:536-45991 GCF_001921245.1 Aeromonas sp. YN13HZO-058
TTTTCTGTTTTCTGTTTTCTGTTTTCTGTTTTCTGTTTTCTGTTTTCTGTTTTCTGTTTATATGAATCTAATTTATTACTGAGTGATGGAGCATTGATATCTTAAGCTAAGTTAAGGAACTTTAATTTATCAGTGCTCTTTAAATTTCATTTATTTAAAAAAATAGCTTATGGGGGGTAGTAAAACTGGTTTCTCTTCGCTGCGCAGCAGCGGAATGTTGAAATGGAAAAAATTAATTTATAGCTCTCATAATTAGTAAATGGACAGTTTTCCGAATTTTTCAAGTGGGGGGATGTGAAAAAGTTTGAAAATAATTCTGTTTGGTGGAAATTTGGCCAATCTGGATGGTTTTATTCTCACCGCCCCCCGACTTATTGCTTATACGCAAACCCCATGCCTAATCCGTCCCACCAAATTCACAACAGCCTGAACCCCCATCGGTGTATTCAGCAATGTGGCTGGAGCCACGCCACCTAAGCCCCAGGCTGGGCGGCTTAACCATGAAATCGCTCTGGTGGTGTCGTGCTCATGGAGGGAGAGCACCGCATCTAGGGCCTGTACAACGCCGTATACCCTGGTGCCCTGCGAGATTGATAGGGGAGCCTCAATCCTCAGCTTGCGAGCAACAGTGCTCCGGCTAATGCCTGCTAAGCGGCATATCAAACCTGAGTCTGTGTTCATCAATTCAGCTAGTCGATGAATGATGCCAGGAGCTACGCCAGCTATGAACCAGAGATGTGCACTCAGTGGATCTTGAGGGATGTTGAGAGTCGTCATAAGGGTGGGGGCTGAACTAGCCTGCGTACTGGGTTGATAAACTGAAAGTGACATATTTTACTGTTCCAGTATTGACAATGATTTGTTCTCATCATCGTACTCCATGTTCAGATTTTCTGACAGTTACCTCACTGGTTATAATTGTTGATGTTGCTGATATGGAGGGCACCCGCCCCCTCCATTAGCAAATGAACGAACTGAATCATGTTCATGGCCTATACCTAGAAATATGGCCTCATTCAGCAAATCCATTTCAAGAAAGTAAAGGCTTTATATTCAAGCTACAGCATTTCTTTAAGCCAAAAAATTTGCTCTGCATTTAGTTGGTTTTGGTCACCCAAATCTTTCATTTCTTGTACGAAAGTAGAGAGTTCATCTTTTATATTCTTCTTTATACATCTCCTAACATAGCTTTCATATAAGCTATTAACAGATGGAGGGAAATTCGTTTCCTGTTGCACCTTTATAGCTGCATTAGAATTGGTTGCACTCCTTAACTTTTCTCTTGTAGCTTGGCTGATATTGTTGTCAATATAGTAATTCATCAACGTTTCGAGGCTGTGTCCAGTGATCTTAGATAAATCTTGAATAGGCACTCCGCTTTCTAGTGCTTTTTTGGCAAAAGTATGTCTGGCATCATATAGTCGGCCTATCTTAGGAAAATTAAACTCTTTTTTAACTGCCTGCCAAGTTTTCTGATAAAGGCTCGAAGTTACATGGGGGGCCTTTGCGTCGCGACAACAAGGAAACATTAACTCACCCTCTCGATCACTCAAGCTTTTTAGAATTTTGTATTTCGCTACATAATTCCAGTATGAGTCTGACTCAATAGCAACAATGCGTGCAGCCTTGTTTTTACTAATGTGCTCAGGAATACGTATGGTTCTATCATTAATATTAAAGTTGTTGCTTGTGTTTCTATATATTTCAGAGTTTCTTGCCCCGCATAGGAACATGGTTGCAACTATGATCTTGGAATCCCCACCACCTGGAGTGTCTTCATTAAAAATAAATTCCACGACTTCATTTGTGGGGTCAGTATATGTTGTGACAGGCCTCTTAGGGTTTCTGGGGAACAGAAAAATATGCCTATCAATTTTATTCTTTGGTAAATAGGTGCACGTAACACACATATTAAACAAGCTATTTAATAAGGAATAGTATTTCCTCATTGTTTCTGATGTTATTGGCGTTTCTTTGTTCTGCCAATACTTTTTGAATATTACTGGATGATCTTCATTAAATTCAGATAGCTTGAGGTCTAACCATGGTTCAAAGGCAGATGAGATTTCCCTTATTGTTTTGTCGGTAACAGGGCTTAATAAATTTCTCTTGTTTGATTTATTTTCACGGTCGTTTTTATAATGCTCTAAAAGATATGTTCTCAATGTAAAAGACTGATATTTCCACTTTTCTGGATTAATCTTTTCAGCATCACTAACTAATCTCTTAAACTCTTCCTTAGCCTGTGTAACGCTAAAAAAACCTTTTTGGTAATGTCCACTTTTAGTGCGAGGCGTCCAATTGCCAATTTTCTGCCTCCGATTTTTATCGTAAACAATATAGAATGTCTTAACACTGTTTCCGATTCTTAGTTTTAATCTTGGTTTGTTCTTTTCATTATATTTTTCATCGTCAGAACTATAGTGCGTTAATTCAACACATTTATTTTTATCATTAATAAATGGAAGACTATCTATGTACTGGTCTTTAAAGGTAAATGAGAATTTCCCTTTAATTATGGCCGCAGGGTGACCCTGGAGCAGCGTCTTAAGATCGAACTCTTCTTTGCGTATGGATGTAGCCGGATTTTTGGGAGCCATTAGGTACCACCGAAAAATGTTCTATTGAGACATTATAGCGGCAAAATAGCGCAAAAGTAGAGTTGAATAGCGTGAATAGCTCTTAAATAGCGCAAAACAGGCATCGATTGAGCAGATCAAAAAACAAGCAGCCCGGTTGTTTATGAATGCTTTTTGAGCTATAAAGCTATGTTTTTAAAGGAAATATTTATAATTCCTAATATTTAAAAAATCTTATAACAGCCTGTTTGGATAGATTTTTAAGCAATAAACATCCCTTAGGAGGGGACAGCTCTATCCTACTGAGCTACGGGAGCTGTGTGGCGGGCATTATACAAGAAGCAACTCCCTTTTAAACCCTTGATTCTTATTCCAATACTGCCAAATCCCCATTCTGGATGTTAAATGGCGAATATTTGTTCTGGCTGCTGATGATGGCGCCATCGTCGAATACCTGCACCACCTCGAACAGGCCGTCGGCCGGGTTGCGCATCATGCGCGACTTGCCGTAGGGGTCGATAAAGTCGGCGTTGTGCTGGATGCGGAACTGATCGCCAAGCTTGACTCCGTTGCGCCGCCCCAGATTGATGTAGGGACCGCGTTCGTTCTGGCCGACCACCCGGGCGGTGACCGGGGCGCAGGTGAGCTGGGCCACCAGATCCTGAGCCGCTTGTTGCAACTGGTAGTTGACCTCCTGGCCATAGCTCGATTGCCAGAACTGGCCGCTGCTGCTGCCCACCTGTTCCCGCTTGCCAAAGGTCCAGGTGGCGCGCCCTTCGTAAACCTTGCGGTTGATCAGGCTGCCGTTGATGCCGTCGAACAGGTAGAGCTGCATGCGAAAGTTGCGCACCGGATCCTCATACCAGCTGGTCAGCTTATTGCCCTGCGGCTCGATGGAGAGATCGTCGATGCTGCCGAGCACCAGATATTGGCTGTCGGTACGCAGGCTGAGCGCCTTGATCTCCTCGAGGGCGCTGCGATCCCCCTGTTGCAGATGGAGCGGATCGATGCGCAGGTTTTCATCCAGCCACTGGCGCACCGCGACCCCTTGCGGCGCGTTGGCGAGGGTTTCGAACAACCGGCGCGAGAGGTTTTCCGGCATGTCGTCCATGGCGCCGTAGCTGGCCTGATCCGGATAGCGCATCCGCAGCCTCACCAGTGTCAAATCCTTGGCGAAGTGCTGGGTCTGGCAGATCTGGCGCTCGGCCTGAATATCGGCCACTAGCGTGATATACATGCGGCCGTTGCGCACCTCTTCCCGCTTGAGCCGGTACTGGCGAATGTCGCCGCCGGAGCGGATCTGGATCTGCTCGGAACGCAGGCTGCCATTTTCCAGACGCTGGACGCTGGAAACGGCCGCGCCGCTGGCCAGCAGGGCTTGACGCAGGGCATCACGGGTTGCCTGCTCGCGGGCATAGACTTCATCGCCCCCCAGAATGGCGGCGCTGCCCTGTGCTTCGATAAGCTCGGCGCGGGCGCTCAGGCTGGCCAGCAGCAGGGTCAACAGCAGCGGTAATTTCATAACAGATACCTTGAGTTGGCGGGCAGCCGCGCCATTTTTGAGGAAATGGCGCCCGCTGGCCGACATGGTTCACAACACTTGCCGGGTGGCAGCGCACGCTGGCGCTGACAATGACCATTAAAAAGCAAGAATCATGCCTCATTCCCGGCTCAAGCTTTGTCCGGCGCGTCCGATAATAAGTCAGGTGCAGATACAGGAAAGGTATCCATGAACAAACTCATCACGGCGTTGGCGCTCGCCCTGGCATTGGCCGGGTGCGGCTCCGACCCTATCAATCGGGATCAGGGTGACCCCCGCCAGGCGGCGCAGGGGATGGAGCTCAACTGGCTGGTGGCGCGCATGACCGATCAGCTGATGGAGCGCAAATCGCTGACCACCCTGACCGAACCCATAGCAGTGGCTTCCTTTGTCGATCTCGATACCCTGCAGGATACCAACTGGATGGGGCAGCAGATTGAGGAGAGCTTTATCTACGAGCTCAACCGCCGCGGCGAGGTGGTGGTGGACTTCAAGCTGACCGGCAGCATCAAGGTGACGCCGCAGGGGGATTTCGTACTGAGCCGCAACTACAGGGATCTCTCTTCCCGTTTGCCTATCTCTCGCATTCTGGTCGGCACCTTCAGTCGCAACAGCAAGGGGATCCTGGTCAACGCCCGCGTTATCGACATGCGCACCAAGATGGTGGAGACCACGGCTCAGAGCCTGATCCCGCAACAATATCTGTTCGGTGCCAACAACTCGTTTGGCCGGGCATCGATCAATCGCGGTTATCTGATGCGTGACAGTCAGGCCAGACCGGGTGGCCATCTGGTCAACCTGACCCCGTGAGGAGCGAATCATGAAAATCCTGTTTGGTTGCCTGTTGGCACTCTTGCTCAGCGGCTGTAGCTACAACCGGGTGGTGGATTACACCCAGGGTGGCAAGCCCGATGATTTTCCGGTGCTCAAGGCGGTGGGGTATGCGGTGATCGACATCCAGCCCGGCCCCTCCCAGTCTGAGAAGATGTTGCAAGCCATTCGCGCTTCCAAGATGGATGCCTATCGCGAGCTGGCCGAGCAGCTCAACGGTCAGCAGGTGCGCGGCCAGAGCAGCTACCGCGATCTGACCCAGACCTCCAACTCGCTGGATGTGTCGGTGGCGGGCGTGGTGCGCGGTGCCCGGGTGGTTGCCTCCTATCCGCGCGGCAACACCTATGCCACCGAGATGGAGCTCGATACCCGCGCCCTCTACAACATCAACCAGCTGATGGCCGGTCAGTTCTGAGCTGATGGGCGGGGCCTGAAACAAGCATCAAAATAAAAGGCGAGCAGGGTGCTCGCCTTTTGTCGTTTTGGGATGTTTAGCTCCCCATCAGCACCGGCGGCACTGCGGTGGGTTTCACATCCTCGCTCGGGTAGCAGCCAAGCACCTTGATATAGCGGGTGATCTTGGTCAGCTCCACCAGTGCGGCCTGCATCGCCGGGGTCTGCAGGTTGGCGGAGACATCGAGATAAAACATCTCTTCCCACGGGTTGCCCTGCACCGGACGGGACTCCAGTTTGGTCATGTTGATCTCGTGGTTGCGCAGCACCAGCAACGCCTCGACCAGCGAACCCGGCTTCTGGGAGGTGGACATGATGAGAGTGGTCTTGGCCGGGATCTGCGGCGCCACGTCGATGGGCTTGCGCGCCACCACGATAAAGCGGCTGTAGTTCTCTTTCTGGTTGGCAAGCTGCTCGGCCAGCACGTCCAGGCCATAGAGCTCGCCGCCGGCTGCGCTGCCGATGGCGGCTGCCTCCGGGCTCGCCAGTTCCTTCACCTTCATCATGGCGCTGGAGGAGGAGTCGCAGATCTCGTGACGGGCCCCTTCCAGCTTGCTCAGGTAGTGGGAGCACTGCTGGAACACCTGCGGGTGGGCATAGAAGGTCTTGATACGGCTCAGCTCGGTCGGCACGGCGGTGAGAATACAGTGCTCAATGGGGTAGGTGAGCTCGCCGACGATGGAGAGGCTGGTGTGCTGCATCACGTCATAGACTTCGTTGATGGAGCCCGAGCTGGTGTTTTCGATGGGCAACACACCAAAGGCGGCGCGGCCCGACTCCACCGCATCCAGCACTTCGCGGAAGTTCTGGCAGTTCACCTCGATCACCTGATCCTTGTAGCGCGCCAGATATTTGCGGGCGGCGAGGCTGGAGTAGGAACCGCGCGGCCCCAGATAGGCGACGCTGGTCATCGGCTCCTGCTGCTCCGGGTTGAGCAGGCTCTGTAGATAGGCCTGCTGGGAGAGTACCGAGTCCTCGATGATGGTGTGGTAGATGCGGGTGATGTACTGGGCATCCAGCCCCAGCACGCGGCCTTTCTGGATCAGGGCGACCAGCAGCTCCTGCTCCCGCTGGTGGTCACGGATGGGGCGCGGGTTGGCCTGTTTGGCACGGGCCACCTCGATGCTGAGGGTCTTGCGTTTCGCCAGCAGGGCAAGCAGCTCCTGATCCAACCGGGTGATGTCTTGTCTGATCTCGTCGAGCGTTGCCATGATTGTTCCCTATCCAAGTAATCGATTGATATTAATGCAAAAAAAAGCCTCCGCTAGGGGAGGCTCGATTCGTCTTTGCTTTCTGCTCACACGACGACAGGCCTTCCCTCAAGCGGGCCGGATAAACGAGAAAGCAAAGAAGAATGTTGGCTGCATGGTCAAAATCCTGATGGTAACGCCCTAACCATTAAGGGATTTGCCGGTCTGATGCAAGTAAAACTTGCCCACGGGCGGGGATGGGGGCAGGGTATCCGGTTAAGAAAATGGTGTGAGAGTGATGTTCTATTGACGCTGTTTTGACGACTGAAACGCAGTGGGGGAGGTAAAACGATGGCGATTATTTTCGATCTGGGACGGGTGGTGGTGAGCTGGGATCCGGTCGGCATAGTGCGTTCGGTGCGTGGCTCGCAAGGAGCCGAACAGCTGGCGGAACAGCTCTTTAACCACCCGGACTGGCTGGAGGTGGACAGAGGCACCATGTCGCTGCACACCATGGCCCGCGAAGCGCAAGCGCGCACCGGCCTCTCTGCGGCACAGAATCTGGCCATTTTGCAGGCGGTGCCCGCCTCCCTGCTGCCAGATCCCGCTATGCTAACCCTGATAGCCGAGCTGCATGGGGCGGGGCACACCCTGTATGCCCTCTCCAACATGGGCCATGCCAGCATCGACTGGCTGGAGCAGCATCAGGCATTCTGGCGCTTCTTCAGTGGCAAGGTGGTCTCGGCGCGGGTGCGGATGATGAAGCCGGAGCCGGATATCTATCGCTATCTGCTGGTATCGTTCGATCTGAAATCGGCAGAGTGCCTCTTCATCGATGACAGTCCCGCCAACATTGCGGCCGCCGAGGCCCTCGGCATCAGGGGGATTGTCTTTACCGATGCGGCAAGTTGCCGCCAGCAGTTGGGTGAGCTGGGCTGTTTGCCCACCACCGGCAAGGGGTGATACCCCTGTAGGAGCACTATGGAGCATGGCCGGTTTCGCAACTGGTTGAGTCACTACCCCGAGGCGACCCTGATCATCGCCTGCAAGGATGGCAGCGGATATCAGCTCTGCATCGAGGCGGAAGGGGAGTGCCTCTGCCTGACCGACAGCGAGGGAGGGCGCCTGACCTTTACCTCGCTGGATCAGGCGCAGGGTTTCTTGCGGGCCCATCAGGTTTGTCAGGCCAGATTGCGAATCTATGACGCCCAAAATGAAGATTTAGCGGCAGAATCACAGGAAATAATCATCAAGTTTTAATTTTAACCGGACTCTGTAAGGGTCTATTCAGCTTGTTTCCCGCACAATACTGCACCTGTTCATCATTCGGAGCTGTTTAATGGGTGCCAATGTTGTTGTACTGAATCAGGGATATGATCACTCTTTTCAAGCCAGGGAACAGCTGCTGATTGAGCGACTGGCAAGTTTTGACGAGCTGATTGTCTCTTTTTCGGGACGGTTGGAATCCTGCTACAGCATCGATCTGTGCCGTGCCAGCGGCGTCAAGATCCGCGCCATCACCCTCGATAACCCGACCCGCAGTCGCAGCGAAGTGGCTCGTGCCCGCCGTTATTGCCAGCGTTATGGCATCGAGCACTGGATCGTCAAGAGCGACGAGATCGTCTTCTGTGATCGCCTGCCAAATATGGAAGGCCTGATCGACCCGGTTCGCCGCATTGGTGAGCATGTGCAGAGCCGTCCCGAGTGGGCGCACCTGCCCTTGCTGATCCCGGCGGCGGTGGAGGAGCGGGATGACTATTTGGCCCAGTTTGGTTCCCTGCCTGCTAATACCATCTGGTTTTTTGCCGACAACGGGGTGATGAGCCGCGATTTTCGCTATGGCTTCAACAAGCGTCAGCTCGGTCGCTGGGGCAAGGGGAGCAACGGTTGCCTGAGCAATCGCTTCACCAATCCACGGCTGCTCAAACAGCGCTATCTGCGGATGGTGGATCAGGCCGAGCAGATACTGGCCGACATGGGGCTGGATGAGGCGCAGGTCTTTTTCCATACCCTGTGCGACTGTTCCACCACCCTGGCCCGGGTGCGTCTGCCCGAGCATCAGCGTGCCCAGGCCTTTGATATGCAATCAGATATTTTGTCTGCTCTCAAGGGGACCGAGTTCGATCTGGTGACCCTGGATATGGCGCAGAAAGAGCGGCACGATCTCGCCATCTAGCTTGCGGGAGGAGCGGGGGGCAAGAACGTGAGTGCAGTCATAGGCAAGGGGTAACGGGACTGTTTATACTGTCGCCCTTTCATCCGTTACCGAGCTTCGCCCTATGAAACCCTTGTCCCGTCTGCTGGTTGCCCTGTGTCTCACTCCCGTGCTGGCACAGGCGGCTCCTCTCTCTCAGGTGACGCTGCCCGATGGCCGGCAGGTTCAACTCAACGATGACTTCACCTGGGAGTATCTGGTGGTCAAACCGGCAGAACCCGTGCAGAGCGTGGCTGCCGAGGGGAACGCGGGGGCCGTGGTGGCGGTTGCTGCCCCGGTGCTGACCGATCAGGCTAAGGCCAATCCGGAACTGCTCGCCCAGATGGCGCGCGACGGTGTGGTGGTCAAGCTGGACAAAATCGAGGGATCTGACCCGCTGGCGCTGACCTTTATGGTGAGCAATACCGGCAGCCGCAATGTGGTCGGGGTGCGTGGCATGGTGACCCTGTTCAGTGCTGACGGGGTGCAGCTGAGCCGTCAGGAGGCCCGCTTCTGGGTCGCCGAGAACCGCCTGCCGGAAACCTATCTGCGCAAGGGGCAAGCCCGTCCATCGCTCGCCCTCGAGATCCCCCGTCCTGCCGGATTGACCGGTCAGCCACTGGTGCGGGTCGAAATTGACGAGGTGGTGTTCCGCTGATTTTTTCGCGGATCCGGCCCATGCAAACCGTGTGGGCCGGCAACTTGTTGCCGCTGACACCCCCAGCAATATCTGCTTACATCTGACATGGTTTTGCAACAGCTTGCCGCTCGGCAAGCAGGGAACCTCGCCGCACAATGACTCCATACCAGCTCGCTAGCAACGGGCCCAATCACATGGAGTTATCATCATGAAAAAAGCAACTGTCTCTCTTCTGGTTCTGGCCGGGTTTGCCTCTACTTCCGTCATGGCGCAGGATGCCTTCAGCTACGCCAAGGGCGGCCTGACCTGGGCACACACCAAATCCGACTATCTGAGCAACAACAAGATTCTGTTCCCCCGTGATGCCAGCAGTGAGGGGACTCGCGATTTTGGCGGTGTGACGCTGGATCTCTCCAAATCGTTCGCCAACAACTTCTACGGCCGTCTGCTCTCCGAGGGCACCTCTGCCCAGCACGGCAATGACAGCATGGGGATCGGCAGCCTGGGTATCGGTGTGTTTACCCCGCTCAGCACCGGCCTGAACCTCTACGGTGAAACCGGTCTGATGGGTTACACCATGGAGCGCGAGCAGGCCTATGACGTCAAGGGTTGGGATATTGTCACCCGCAAGAGCGACGGCAGCATGTACGGTGAAGTGGGTCTGCGCTACGACATCGGCGATATCGAGCTCTCCACCGCCTATCGCTACGCCAACATGACCGACGATATGCACGACTTCAAGGTGGGCGGTGCCTACAAGCTCAACCAGAACTGGGCGCTGACTGCCGATTACACCTATCGTAACTGGGATCTGCAAAAAGGCTCCATTTCCAGCCTGGGTGTGAAGTACAGCTTCTAATCCCCCTTCCTGTAGTCCGTAGTGTCTTGATTTTTGCCCATGGCGTTCGCCATGGGTTTTTTCTTTTTCCGGTGATCCCTTTCTTCTCCTTGTGTCGTATCAGTCCGCAATAGTTATACAACTTCCATTTTTTTGTATAACTGCTATAACTGAATCAAGACTTATACAAGGGGTGATGTCATGTACAAGATTAAAGTCGGTATCAGTGCCTGCCTGCTGGGCCAAGAGGTGCGTTTCGATGGGGGCCACAAGCGCTCCAGCTTCTGCGAACGGGATCTTGGCGCTCACTTTGACTATCACCCCGTCTGTCCCGAGATGGCCATTGGCCTCGGGGCGCCCCGCGCCGCCATCCGGCTGGTCAAGCGCAACGGCGAAATCCGCGCCGAGGCGAGCAATGGCAGCTTCGATGTCACCGAACAGCTGATTGCCTTCAGCGAACAGAAAGCCCGCCAGCTCGACTTTATCTCCGGTTATATCCTCTGCGCCAAATCCCCCAGCTGTGGCATGGAGCGGGTCAAGGTCTATGGCGCCAACAATGAGGGGAGCGCCAAGGAGGGGATCGGCCTCTTTGCCAAGGCGTTGATGGAGGCCAATCCCTTGCTGCCGGTAGAGGAAGATGGCCGCCTGTGCGACCCCATTCTGCGCGAGAACTTCGTGCTGCGGGTATTCGCCTACCACGACTGGCAGCAGCTCTGTGCCCGTGGCATCACCGCCTCTGCGCTGATCCGCTTCCACTCCCGCTACAAGTATCTGGTGCTCTCCCATGCGACCACCCATTACCGGGCGCTCGGCAAGCTGCTCGGCAACGTGGGCAAAGCCGCCAACCTGCAGGAGGTGGCCGACAACTACATCAAGGGATTGATGACGGCGCTGACCCTGCGGGCCAACCGCCGCAGTCACACCAATGTGCTGATGCACCTGCAGGGTTACTTCAAGCGGGTGCTGACCCCGGCCCAGAAGCAGGAGCTGGCCGATACCATCGACAAGTACCGCACCGGGGTCTTCCCCTTGCTGGTGCCGCTCACCCTGATCCGTCACTACCTGCGTGAGTACCCCAATCCCTATCTCGCCGAGCAGGTTTATCTCAATCCGCACCCCGATACGCTCAAATTGCGCTACGGGCTCTGAGAATGCTGTTTTGTACGGTCGAGAAGTCTATCTCGACCTTCACCCCGACACGCTGAAACTGCGTGACGGGCTCTGAATCTGTTCTGTTGCCCCGGCGCAGGCCTTGCGCCGGGGCACTTCACCCTTCTGTTTGATGGACGTTGTCATGTTTGATTTATCACAAGAAGTTGCTCCTTTGGCTGATGAGGGGATCTACCCCATTCGCGAGGTCTCCCGCCTCACCGGCGTCAACGCCGTGACCCTGCGCGCCTGGCAGCGCCGCTACGGGCTGGTGCAGCCAGCCCGCACCGAAAAGGGCCACCGCCTCTACAGTGAGCAGGATATTCGCCAGATCGGCGAGATCCTGAGCTGGCTGGAGCGGGGAGTGAGCATCGGGCAGGTGAAAGGGCTCTTGAGCGAACCCCATGCCGAGCCAGTGAGCGATCACTGGCAACAGACTCTGGAGCAGTTCAGTCAGGCGCTGCTCGCCTTTAACCAGCGCAAGGCGGAGGCCGAGCTGAACGATCTGCTGGCGAGCTACCCGTTCGAGCTGGTACGCAGCCGGGTGCTGCAACCGTTGGTGGAGCGGCTGCTCGGGCTGTGGCGCGAGCGGCCCGATGGCGATCTGCTGCAACAGGTGTGGCTGGGCTGGCTCCATACCCGCTTCGCCCGCCACCTGATCGAGCAGGAGAAGGGCGTGCCGGTCACGTTGGCGAGCTGGGGACAAGTCGGCCCCCTCGATTTGGTGTGGGCCGCTTACGAGCTGATCGGTCAGGGCTATGAGGTGCAACTGCTGGGCGCGGTGGAGCCGCGCCATGCCAGCCTGCTGGAAGGACGCGCCGTCACCCCCTGGCTGGTGCTGCTGGGGGCAGGGCTTGGCAAGCAGGATCTGGCCGCCGGGTGGCCCGCCGGCACGCGCCTGTTTGGCGAGTTGGGGCGCCTCTACGATAGCGAATGGCTTAACGCCCACGGCTGGCAGGCGAGCCTTGCCGAGCTGATGGCAGACGCACCTGCTGCGGCTGGCACCTGCGGACGCGGGAGGAAAAAATCATGAAATTGGTCTGGTTGCGCAATGATCTGCGCCTTGCCGACAACCCGGCCTTGCGCCATGCCTGCGCCGATGATGAGCCGGTGGCCGCGCTCTTTATCGTCTCCCCCACCCAGTGGCGGCAGCACAAGATGGCCCCCATCCGTCAGCGCTTTATGTTGGCGCAGGTGGATGAATTGGGCCGTGAGCTGGCAGCGCTCGGCATCCCGCTCCATCTGCTGCGCGTGGAGACCTTTGCCGAGGTGCCCGCTGCGTTGGCTGATTTAAGCCGGGAGCTGGGGGTGACCCAGCTCTATGCCAATCAGGCTATCGAGATCGACGAGCAGCGTCGCGACCACGCTGTCACTGCTGCACTGGCAGAGCAGGCGGTGAGCTGTCACTGGCTCAACGGCTGCAGCGTATTGCCGCCGGGGCGGGTGCTGACCGGGTCGGGTGAGATGTTCAAGGTCTTTACCCCCTTCAGCCGAGCCTGGCTCAAGGCTCTCGATGAGGATGGCTTCGTCATTCATCGCGCCCCTGCGCCCCGTGGTGAGCCCTTGCCGTGGCAGCCGCTGGCCGAGCGGGAGTGGGCTGATGAGGCACTCGGCGAGCTGACGGCTGATCCCCGCTGGCCGGTGGGGGAGGCGGAGGCAAGCCGCCGTCTGAATGACTTTCTGGAGCAGGCGGTGCTCGACTATGGGGAGACCCGGGATTTTCCTGCCATCGCGGGCACCTCCGTGCTCTCCCCCTATCTGGCGGCGGGCATCATCAGCCCCCGTCAGTGCGTGGCGGCGCTCCAGCAGCGGCTCGGCTATCGGCCCCAGTCGAAGGCCCAGCCCGGCTTTGTCTGGCTCAATGAACTGGTCTGGCGCGAGTTCTATCGCCACCTGCTGGTGCTGATCCCGACCCTCTCCATGAATCGCCCCTTCAAGCCCGAGACGGCATCCTTGCCGTGGAGCTGGGACCCGGATGCCTTTGCCGCCTGGTGCGAGGGACGTACCGGCTACCCCATTGTCGATGCGGCGATGCGCTGCCTCAACGCCACCGGTTGGATGCACAACCGGCTGCGGATGATAGTGGCGAGTTTTCTTACCAAGGATCTCCATATCCACTGGCGGCTCGGGGAGGATTACTTCATGAGTCGACTCATCGACGGGGATCTGGCGGCCAACAATGGCGGCTGGCAGTGGGCGGCGGGCACAGGTGCCGATGCTGCCCCCTACTTTCGGGTCTTCAACCCCACCACTCAGGGGCAACGATTTGATCCACAAGGGGAGTTTATCCGTACCTGGGTAACTGAACTGGCCGATATTCCCGCCGCTTATGTGCATCAGCCCCACGACTGGCTGCGGCTCAAGGGGCGACAGGATTATCCGGCTCCCATGGTGGATCACGCCGTTGCCCGGGTGAGAGCCATCGAGATGTTTCGCTCTCTGGAGAAATAGGATGAACGAGCCGCTGGCCCGCTTTATTGGCCTCTATCAGCAACTGGACAAACAGCAGTTGCATCGCTTGCCCGAGGTCTATGCCGAACAGGTGGTCTTTACCGACCCGGCCCACCACATCGAGGGGCTGGCGGCCCTTGGCGACTATTTTGCCGCCCTCTATCAGCACCTCGCCTACTGCCGTTTCGTCATCACCAGTCAGCAGCAGCAAGGGCAGCAGGCCTGGCTCGGCTGGACCATGACCTTCTCGCACCCCAGATTGCGCGGTGGTGAGCCGGTGACGGTGGAGGGGGCCACCCGTCTCGAATTCGACGAGGCGGGCAAGGTGTGTCAGCACCGGGACTATTTTGACCTGGGCGCCATGCTCTACGAGCAGTTACCGTTGCTCGGGCCCGTGGTGCGCACTATCAAGGGGAGGCTCGGCGCATGAGCGGCCGGGTGCTTATTACCGGGGCGACCTCCGGTATAGGTCGTCAACTGGCGCTAGATTACCGGCGTGCTGGCTGGCAGGTGTGGGGCTGCGGCCGCGATGGCGAACGGCTGCAGGAGTTGGGGCTTCATGGCGTCACGCCGCTGCAGTTCGATGCCCGGGATGTGGCCGCAATGAACGGGATAGCCGCTACGCTGCCTCCGCTGGATCTGCTGATCCTCAACGCAGGCAACTGCGAGTACATGGATGTCGGCGAGGGGTTTGACAGCGAGCTGTTTGCCCGTGTCATCGACACCAATCTGACAGCCACCGGCCATGCGTTGGCTGCCTTCTTGCCACTGCTGGGGGCGGGATCACGGCTGGCCATCGTCAGCTCATCGGTGAGCTGGCTGCCGCTGCCGCGAGCCGAGGCGTATGGCGCCTCCAAGGCGGCCCTCGACTATCTGGCGGATACCTTGCGCCTCGATTTGGCCAGCAAAGAGATCGGGGTGACCCTTGTCCGCCCCGGCTTTGTCCAGACGCCGCTGACCGCCAAAAATGATTTTCCCATGCCCTGTCTGGTGACGGTGGAGCAGGCCTCCCGCGCCATCATGGACGGGCTGACAGCCGGTCGTCACCAGATCCACTTTCCCCGCCGTTTCATCTGGTTGCTGCGCCTGCTTGGTGCGCTGCCGGTGGGGCTCTGGCTGCGCCTTGGCCGCGCACTCGTATCGAAAGGAAGCCATTCATGAAGAAAAAGATCGCCATCGTCGGTTCAGGGATCTCGGGGCTCACCGCCGGTTTTCTGCTCCACAAACTCCATGACATCACCCTGTTCGAGGCGGCGCCGACCCTGGGCGGTCACACCGCCACCGTCGATGTGGATCTGGCTGGCCGCAGCTATGCCATCGACACCGGTTTTATCGTCTTCAACGATCGCACTTACCCCAACTTCTTGAAGTTGCTGGCGCGGATCGGCATGGAACGGCAACCGGCCGAGATGAGCTTCTCGGTGAAAAGCCCGGAGGGGCTGGAATATAACGGCCACAATCTCGATACCCTGTTTGCCCAGCGCAGCAATCTGCTAAGCCCCCGTTTCTATGGCTTCGTCGCCGAGATCTTGCGGTTCAACCGGGAGGCGCGGGCCTGGCTGGCTGATGGTCAACATCAGGGGGCTGGCCCCGAGCTGACCCTGGGGGACTTTCTGCTGGCGGGGGAGTTTAGCGACTACTTCGCCCGCCATTACATCTTGCCTATGGGGGCGGCGATCTGGTCATCGACCCTGGCCGATATGCGCGCCTTCCCCCTTGGCTTCTTCCTGCGTTTTTTTGCCAACCACGGCCTGCTCGATGTGGCCAATCGCCCACAGTGGTACGTGATTCCGGGTGGCTCGCGGGAATATATCGGCCCCCTTACGGCGGGTTGGCAGTCGCAGATCCGCCTCGCCTGTCCGGTGCAGAGCGTGCGGCGGGACGCGGACGGCGTGGTGATCCAGAGCTCTTATGGCGAGGAGCGGTTTGACGAGGTGATCTTCGCCTGCCACAGCGATCAGGCGCTGGCGCTACTGGCAGATCCCGGCGAGCGGGAGCAAGCCATCCTCGGCGACATGCCCTATCAGGCCAACGATGTCTGGCTCCATACCGATGCGCGCTGCCTACCCACCCGTTGCAAGGCATGGGCCAGCTGGAACTATCAGCTCGATGGCAACGACGAGGCGCGGCCGCTGGTGAGCTACAACATGAACATCCTGCAGGGGGTTAACTCGCCAGAGCCCTTCTGCGTCAGCCTCAATCCCAGGGGCAAGGTGGATGAGAGCAAGGTGCTGCGCCGCTTCGTCTACCACCATCCGGTGTTCAATAAGGCCTCTATTGCTGCCCAGCAGCGGCGCGCGGAGATCTGCGGCCAGCATCATACCCACTTCTGCGGCGCCTACTGGTACAACGGCTTTCATGAGGATGGGGTGCGCAGCGCGCTGGACGTCGCCAGGCGCTTCGGAGCCGAGCTATGAGCGGCGCCACCGTGGCCACTGGACATGAGCGTGCCGACGAACTGGCTGGCGTCACCAGCGCCATCTGGCAGGGTTCGGTGCGCCACCGCCGTTTTGCGCCGCGGGCCCACGCTTTCTCCTACAGCCTCTTTATGCTGGGACTGGATCTCGACGAACTGCCGCAGCTCGATCAGGGGCGCTGGTTCGGGGTGGAGCGGGCGGGGCTGCTCTCGTTTCACCGCCATGACTATCTCAAGGGCAGTGAGGGAAGCCTCAAGCAGGCGGTGTGGCAGAAGGTGAGCGAGCTGGGTGGCGATGCCGACCCAGAGGGACGGGTGCTGCTGCTCGGCAATGTGCGCTGTCTGGGGTTCTACTTCAGCCCGGTCAACTTCTACTTCTGCTACCGGCAGGGGGAGGCGCGTTATCTGCTGGCGGAGGTGTCGAACACCCCCTGGAACGAGCGTCACTACTACCTGCTTGATCTGGCGGCGCTAGCCCCCCATGACAAGGATTTTCATGTCTCCCCGTTTATGGGGCTGGCGATGCGCTACCACTGGCGCATTCGTCCGCCCGCGCAGGAGACACTGATCCATATCGAGAGTCATCCCGTATCCGGTGAAGCCAAGCTGTTTGACGCCACCCTGGCGCTCACGCGCGAACCCTTGTCGCGCAAGGGGCTGGTGGATCTGCTGGCCCGCTGGCCCTGGATGACCATGAAGGTGCTGCTCGGGATCTACTGGCAGGCCCTGCGTCTTTTTATCAAACGAACACCGATATTTACCCATCCGGAGAGCCGCTAATGGAACTTGCTCAATCTACCCTCTCAGCCTCATTCATCGATAAAAGTGCAAGGCAATTGCTGCTCAAACTGCTGGGGCGTCTCGAACATGGCCAGCTGCTGCTGTGGGATGGTGGTGAGCGCCACAGCTTTGGCGTCGCGGGCACCGATCTGCATGCCGAACTGGTGGTGCAGGATCCGGCCTTCTATCGCCGCCTGTTGCTGGGGGGCAGCATTGCCGCCGGAGAAACCTGGGTGGAGGGGCTCTGGACTAGCTCGGATCCGGTGGCGCTGGTACGGCTGCTGGCTCGCAACCTGACTCTGCTCGACTCCCTTGAGCGGCGCTTGGGCTGGCTCAGTTTTCCCTTCAACAAGGTGCGCCACTGGCTCAATCGCAATACCCTGACCGGGTCGCGCTCCAACATCGCCGCCCACTACGATCTCGGCAATAGCCTCTATCAGGGTTTTCTCGACAGCCATATGCAGTACTCGAGCGCCATCTATCCGAGCGCCGAGGCAACTCTGGAAGAGGGGCAGCAGGCCAAGCTGCGCACCATCTGCGAGCGGCTGGAACTGGGGCCTGACGATCATCTGCTGGAGATTGGCACCGGCTGGGGCGGTCTCGCCGTCTATGCCGCCCGCCACTACGGCTGCCGGGTGACTACCACCACCATCTCCCGAGCCCAGCATGACTATGCCAAGGAGTGGATTGCGCGGGAGGGGCTGGGGGATCGCATCACCTTGCTGCTGGAGGATTACCGCAAGCTGGAGGGCACTTATGACAAGCTGGTCTCCATCGAGATGATCGAGGCGGTGGGTCACGCCTTCCTGCCCGACTATTTCCGCCAGCTGTCGCGGCTGCTCAAGCCCGGTGGTCGCCTGCTCATTCAGGCCATCACCATCGCCGATCAGCGCCACGCCCAGTATCTGCGCGGGGTCGATTTCATCCAGCGCTACATATTCCCCGGTGGCTGCCTGCCGAGCGTCTCCCAGATGGCTGGCTTGCTGGCGCGGGAAACCGACATGCAGCTGGTGCGGTTGCACGATCACGGCCATCACTATGCCCGCACGTTGGCTCACTGGTGCGAGCGTTTTCTGGGACTGGCGCCCGAGCTGCCCAAGCTCGGTTACAGCCAAGATTTCATCCGGTTGTGGCACTTCTACTTCGCTTATTGCGAGGGGGGATTCTGGGAGCGCAGCATCAGTCTGGTGCAGCTGGAGGCCGCCAAGCCGGGGCCTGCTGGCTGGTCGGGTGATGTGCCAGTAAGCGGTCACTGACCATGTGGCAGTGGGCTCACCTGCTGGGATTCAACCTCTACTGGTTGCTGGCGGTGAAGTGGCAGCAGCCGAGCCCGCTGCTGGCAATGTTGCTGCTGCACTTTCTCTTCTCACCCAGCCGCCAGCGTGACTGGCGGCTGCTTCCCATCGCGGTTGCTGGCTGTCTGCTGGATGCCCTGCTCTGGCAGCTCGGCTTGTTCCGGTTTCCTTCCGGTTTTCCCCTCTGGCTGGTGCTGCTCTGGCTCGGTTTTGCCCTGACGCTGGGTCACGGCATGCGCTGGCTGCTGCGCTTGCCCCGCTGGCAGCAGGCGCTGTTTGGCGTGTTTGGCGGTGCCTCCTCCTATGTGGCGGGGGCCGCCATGGGGGCAGTACACTTACCTTGGGGCATCCGGATCAGCACGGCGCTGCTGGCAGTGATCTGGATGTGGTGGTTGCCCGTACTCCTGTGGGTAATGGTCAAGCTGGAGGGTGAGTCATGATGAACGCCTTTTCGACCGACTCGTTGCTTTTTTCCAAATGGACCAAAGAGAGCCAGCACGAGCTCGCTGAGCGCTTCTATCTGGTGGTTGCCTGCCAGCGGAACGCGAAAGGGGAGCTGATGCAGGTGGTGATGCAGGATATCAACACCCTGCAGGAACAGGAGATGGACTGGCATGAACTGGAAGACCCCAACCACTGGCATATGGGGTGGAATTAACCCGCTACTGCTGGCATTTACGCTCTTTGCAGCAACCGCAGTGCAGGCTTCTGCCGCCCCCTGGCAGCAGCTGCGCCCGGTCGGGCAGGGGGAGATGAACTGGCTCTGGTTCAAGCTCTACGATGCCACCCTCTACAGTGCGAGCGGGCACTATCAGCCCGGTCACTATCCACAGGCTCTGACCCTCACCTATGCCAGATCCATCGAGCGGGAAGATTTGCTGAGCGCCACCGCCGCCGAGTGGCAGCGGCTCGGTCTTGGCTCTGATGCCGAGCGTCAGCGCTGGCTCGGGAAGCTCGCCGCACTCTGGCCCGATGTGCAGGCGGACGACAAGCTCACCTTCTATGTCGACAAGGGCGGGACAGGCCACTTCTGGTGGCAGGAGAAGCCGCTCGGCACCCTGGCCGATCCACAATTCTCGGCCGCTTTTCTTGCCATCTGGCTGGCTGACAACAGCCGCGATCCCGCCCTGACCCGCCGCCTGCGTGGCCAACCCTGAACATGGAGTTTCTGATGTCTTTCTATCGTGCATACCGCTGGTTGCTGCTGCTCCCCGTTTTTCTGCTGAGCGGCTGTGGTGCCGGTCTCGATGACTATCGGGGGCTGGGGCCAAACTGGGATCTCGCCCGTTTCTTCAACGGCAAGCTGGTGGCTCACGGTCTGGTGACCGACCGCAGCGGCGAAGTGACCAGTCGCTTTCGGGTCGATATGGTGGGTCGTTGGAAAGATGGCAAGGGAGAGCTGTTCGAGCAGTTCTACTTTGACGATGGCCGCCAGCAGACCCGTACCTGGTATCTGAGCAAGGGCGATGATGGTCACTGGCGTGGTACTGCTTCCGATGTGGTGGGGGCGGCGGTGGGTAAAACCCAAGGCTTTGCCCTCAACTGGCGCTACCAGCTCGATCTGGCGCTGCCGGATGGCGATGTGGTGCGGGTGAGCTTCGATGACTGGATGTATCTGCTGGATGAGGATCGCCTGATCAATCGCGCTACCATCAGCAAGTTCGGTATCGATCTGGGGGAGGTGATCCTCTATATCGAGCGTCAGCCCTGACCGCAGTAGCAAGATCACGCCCAGTAAAAAGCGCGCCGATGGCGCGCTTTTGTTTACCGAAAGGTTAGGGTCATCAGATGATGCGGTTCTCTTCCAGCATCTTGCGACGGGCCTCTTCCTTGGCCATCTTCTTCTTGCGGTTGTCGCAGGGTTCCGGGCAATCGCACTCTTTCTCGATGCCAACGCTACCCAGGCCGCCACAGGAGCCGGAGATGGTCTTCTTCTGGAAGATGTAACCGATAGCCATGGCGGCTATCACCAGCATGAATACCCCGAAGGTGATCAGAAAAATCTGCATCTGTACCTCTTACTTCTTGACCAGATAGGGCTTGAAGGCATCGGAGTAGGCTTCTTCAAAGCCCTTGTCCGTCTTGGTGATCACGAAGATCGCCAGGCCTCGCTCGTTGGCATAGGCCAGGCTCTTCTCGGTCCCCATCACCATAAACACGGTAGCCAGCCCGTCTGCGGTCATGCAGGAGGGGTGGATCACGGTGACCGATACCAGACGGTGCTGGATCGGTTTGCCGCTGCGCGGATCTATGGTGTGGGAGAAGCGCTGGCCATCCAGTTCATAGTAGTTGCGGTAATCGCCGGAGGTGGCCACCCCGTTGTCACCGGGCACAATCACCTCTTGCACCGTGCCGGTGCCCGCTGTGGGCTTCTCGATGGCGACGCGCCAGGGGTGACCCTTGCCGTTGACGCCATTGATCCGCAGCTCGCCGCCAATTTCGACCAGATAGTTGCGCGCACCCAGGGACTCCAGATACTCGGCCACTTTGTCCACACCAAAGCCTTTGGCGATGGCGGAGAGATCGACGTAGAGGTCGGGAATATCCTTTTGCAGGGTGTCGGCATCCACCGAGGTCACTACGTGCAGGTTGCCCAGGCCGGTCTTCTGGCGAGTCTGGGTGATCAGCTCGTCAGAGGGGATCTTGGTCGGCTTCTTGTCCGGGCCAAAGCCCCACAGATTGACCAAGGGGCCGACGGTGACGTCTAGCGCCCCCTGGCTCTCACGGCCAATGTGAATGGCCTCTGTGACGACCCGCGCGGTGTCACGGGACACCACGATCGGCGTGGCACTGCGATGCTGGTTAAAGCGCGACAGTTCGGAATCGGGGCGATAGGTCGACATCTGATCGTTGACCCGCTCCAGCAAGACATCGACCTCGGCCTGTAATTTGGCCGGATCGCTGATGGCGCTGTCCGCCACCTTGATGGAGTAGTAAGTGCCCATGGTGCTACCGGTGATATGGATCTCCGGTTTGGATTGGACCGTTTCCTGACCGCACCCAGTCAAGAAAAAGGCTAGCCCGAAGGCTAGCCAGGTCTTTACAACACTGTGCATGGATTAACCACCAAAGTCATCCAACAGGATGTTTTCGTCTTCAACGCCCAGATCTTTGAGCATGTTGATGACGGCAGCGTTCATCACCGGAGGCCCACACATGTAGAACTCGCAATCTTCCGGTGCCTCGTGGTTCTTGAGATAGTTCTCGTAGAGCACGTTGTGGATGAAGCCGGTGTAGCCGTCCCAGTTGTCTTCCGGTTGCGGATCAGACAGGGCGACGTTCCAGGTGAAGTTCTCGTTCTCGGCGGCGAGCATGTCAAAGTCTTCGACATAGAACATTTCGCGCTTGGAACGGGCACCGTACCAGAAGCTCATCTTGCGCTTGGACTTCAGGCGACGCAGCTGGTCGAAAATATGGGAACGCATCGGCGCCATACCTGCACCACCACCGATGAATACCATTTCGGCATCGGTGTCCTTGGCGAAGAACTCACCGAACGGACCGGAGATGGTCACCTTGTCGCCAGCCTTCAGGCTGAAGATGTAGGAGGACATCTGTCCCGGAGGGGCAGTCCAGTTGCTCGGGGGCGGGGTCGCGATACGCACGTTCAGCATGATAATGCCGAACTCTTCCGGATAGTTGGCCATGGAGTAGGCACGGATGATCGGCTCATCGACCTTGGACTCCAGCTCAAAAATCTTGAAGCGATCCCAGTCACCGCGATACTCCTCGGGAATATCGAAGTTCTTGTAGTGCACGTGGTGAGCCGGAGCTTCAATCTGGATATAACCACCGGCGCGGAACGGGACGCTCTCGCCATCGGGGATCTGCAGCTTGAGCTCCTTAATGAAGGTGGCCTTGTTATCGTTGGAGATAACAGTACATTCCCACTTCTTCACCCCGAAAATCTCTTCCGGCAGTTCGATATCCATGTCGGAGCGAACGGTAACCTGACAGGCCAGACGCTCGCCATGACGGGCTTCGCCCTTGCTGATGTGATCCAGTTCGGTCGGCAGAATGTCGCCGCCACCGGATTTCACCCGTACCTTGCACTGGCCGCAGGAGCCACCGCCGCCACAGGCGGAGGAGACGAAGATACCGCTGCCAGCCAGCACGCCGAGCAGCTTGCCACCGGCCGGGCTGGTCACAGCCTTGGCCGGGTCACCATTGATGCTGATTGTCACGTCGCCCGCGGTCACCAGCTTGGACTTGGCGAACAGAATGACTGCCACCAGTGCCAGCAGGATCACGGTAAACATGACCACACCCAAAATAATTTCCATCTATCGTTCCTTTCTGATTGCAGGAAAGCCGATTACAGGGAGATACCAGAGAAGGACATGAAGCCCAGCGCCATCAGACCGGCGGTGATGAAGGTGATGCCCAGACCGCGCAGGCCTTCCGGAACATCGGAGTACTTCATCTTCTCGCGGATACCTGCCAGCGCAACGATCGCCAGCATCCAGCCTGCCCCTGAACCCACACCGTAGACCACAGACTCCATGAAGTTGTAGTCACGCTGCACCATGAAGGAGACGCCACCGAAGATGGCGCAGTTCACGGTGATGAGCGGCAGGAAGATACCCAGCGCGTTGTAGAGTGCCGGGAAGTACTTGTCCAGCGCCATCTCCAGGATCTGTACCAGTGCTGCAATCACACCGATGAAGGTGATGAAGCTCAGGAAGCTCAGATCCAGACCGGATACCAGAGCGCCATCTTTAAGCACGTAGTTGTAGATCAGGTTGTTGGCAGGAACTGCGATGGTCTGCACCACAATAACGGCAATACCCAGACCCATGGAGGTCTTTACCTTCTTGGACACCGCCAGGAAGGTACACATCCCCAGGAAGAAGGAGAGTGCCAGGTTTTCGATGAAGATCGATTTAATCAACAGACTCAGATAGTGTTCCATACCTTAATCCTTCGCCTCCACCTGCTTGGGATCCTTGGTGCGCACGCCCCAAATGATCAGACCAATGATGAAGAATGCACTCGGCGGCAGCAGCAGCAGGCCGTTCGGGACATACCAGCCACCGTTGTTCACCAGCGGCAGCAGCTCGATGCCGAACCAGGTGCCGGAGCCCAGCAGTTCACGCACGGTTGCCACGCTCAGCAGAATGGCGCCATAGCCCAGACCGTTGCCGATACCATCCAGGAAGGAGGGCAGCGGGGCGCTCTTCATGGCGTACGCTTCGGCGCGGCCCATCACGATACAGTTGGTGATGATCAGACCCACGAAGACCGACAGTTGCTTGGAGATGTCATAGGCATACGCCTTGAGCACCTGGTCAACCACGATAACCAGTGAGGCGATAATCGCCATCTGCACGATGATCCGGACGCTGTTCGGGATCTGGTTGCGGATCAGGGAGATGAACAGGTTTGAGAAGGCGGTGACCGCCATGACCGCGAGGGTCATTACAAACGCAGTTTTCATCTGGCTGGTAACCGCCAGTGCAGAACAGACACCCAGCACCTGCAAGGCGATGGGGTTGTTGCCCAGCACAGGCGTCAACAGCAACTTCTTCATTTCGCTCTTGTCAGCCATTGTTGATTTCTCCTGCACGAACCTTGGCCAGGAAAGGACCGAAGCCCTTGGGACCCATCCAGAAGTCGAAGGTATGCTGTACGCCGTTACCGGTCAGGGTAGCGCCGGACAGGCCGTCGATATCATGCTCGGAACCTTCAGGGGCATGGCCCTTGATGACGCGCAGCGCCGGCATGCCATTCTGGTCGAACAGTTTCTTGTCCTTGAACAGCGCCTGCCAGGCCGGGTTTTCGATCTCGCCACCCAGACCCGGAGTCTCACCGTGGTCGTAGTAGGTGATGCCCTTGATGGTCTGGCCATCAGCGGCAACGGCGACGAAGGCATACATGGTTGACCACAGACCCTGGCCATAAATGGGCAGAATGATGTTGTCTACCTTGCCTTGCGCATCTTTGGCGAAGAACACGGGAACCAGTTTGGAGATCTGGCGCAGGCTGGCCTTGTCGTCAGCGGCAGCAAGACGGATGCTGCGGGCCGGATCTTTGGCTGCCAGCTTGGTGTCGAAGTTGTCGGCATCGCCGTCAACAAATTCACCTGTGGTCAGGTCCACCAGACGGGCTTCGATCTTCTCGCCATACAGTTTGGCCAGGTCGCGCTTGGCGACATCACTCACATCCACACCGGCTACGGCGAGAATGTTGCTTTGCTTGTCGAGCGCCTTGTTTTCCTGCTGGGTAGAACGCAGGCCCACAGCGGCAACGGATACCACGATGGAACAGGCCAGACAGAGGCCGGTAACTACGCTGACGGTGCCGAGGGTTGAATCTTTATTAAACGCCACGTGCAATCCTCCGCTTGATGTTTGCCTGAGCGACGAAGTGGTCAAACAGGGGAGCAAACAGGTTCGCAAACAGAATGGCCAGCATCATGCCTTCCGGGAACGCAGGGTTGACCACGCGAACCAGCACGACCATCACGCCGATCAGGGCGCCATACCACCACTTGCCCTTGTTGGTAAAGGCAGCGGAGACAGGGTCGGTCGCCATGAAGGCCATACCGAAGGCGAAGCCACCCAGTACCAGATGCCAGTGCCACGGCATGTTGAACATGGGG
This sequence comes from Aeromonas sp. YN13HZO-058, assembly GCF_001921245.1. Lineage (NCBI taxonomy): Bacteria > Pseudomonadati > Pseudomonadota > Gammaproteobacteria > Aeromonadales > Aeromonadaceae > Aeromonas > Aeromonas sp. YN13HZO-058. Next base: position 25,494 of record NZ_MQSY01000063.1, read on the forward strand.
TTGGTATCGGAACCGATGACGTTGAACAGCAGGGAGGTGGCGATCATACCGATCATCACGCCGGCGATGATGCGCCAGGAGGCGATGCGCATGTAGACGATCATGGCTGCACCCAGCAGGATCATCAGGGTAGAGACTTCACCGATGGAACCCGGCAGGTTACCCAGGAAAGCGTCCATCCAGCTGATAGCCTGGCCGGTTGCACCGTTGATCAGCGACATCTGGCCGCCTTGGGCCCACTGGCTCAGGGCAGTCGCGCCGGAGAAGCCATCAACGGCAACCCATACGGCGTCACCGGAGATCTGGCCCGGGTAGGCGAAGAACAGGAACGCACGACCAGCAAGCGCCGGGTTCAGGAAGTTCTTGCCGGTACCACCGAACACCTCTTTGGCCATCACCACACCGAAGGTGATACCCAGCGCAGCTTGCCACAGGGGCAGCTCGGGCGGCACGATCAGGGCAAACAGGATGGAGGTTACGAAGAAGCCTTCGTTGATCTCGTGTTTGCGCACCATGGCGAACAGCACTTCCCAGAAGCCGCCGACCAGGAACGCGGTCAAGTAGATCGGGAAGAAGTGGGTGGCGCCAATCAGCATCTTGCTGCCGATACCGGCGACAGCCGGATCGAGGGAGGCGCCCAGCATGGTGGCCAGCGCATATTGCCAGCTGCTGGCACCAGCAGCCGAGCCCATGTGGGCAATGGCGGCAATCGCCTGGTTACCCACGTTGAACATGCCCCAGAACATGGCCGGGAACACGGCCAGCCACACCATGATCATCATGCGCTTCAGATCGAGCGCATCACGAACGTGGGAGGCGTTGCGGGTAACGGTACCCGGGGTGTAGAACAGGGTGTACGCCGCTTCGAACAGGGCGTAGTACTTGGCGTACTTTCCACCTGGTTCGAAGTGGTGTTCCATATTTTCAAGAAGTTGCTTGAAACTCATCGCTTAACCTTCCAGTTCAATCTTGGTCAGGCACTCACGCAAGATCGGGCCGTACTCTGTCTTGCCGGGGCAGACAAAGGTACAGAGCGCCAAATCTTCCTCATCCAGCTCCAGGCAGCCCAGTGCTTGCGCACCGTCGCTATCGCCGGAGACCATGTCCCGCAGCAGCAGGGTAGGCAGGATGTCGAGTGGCATCACCCGCTCATAGTTGCCGATAGGCACCATGGAACGGTCACTACCGTTGGTAGTGGTGGTGAAGTTGATCAGCTTGCCCTTCATCAGATGAGAGAGGGTGGTCCGGGTGATAGAGAACTTGTTGGCGCTGGGGTTGATCCAGCCCAGGAACTCTTTCTCGCGACCTTCACCCAGCACGCAAACCTGATTGTGGTAGCGACCCAGGTAGTCGTGAACCCCTTCGGCTTTGGCACCACTCAGGATAGAACCGGAGATGATACGGTTTTCGTCGGCACGCAGCTCGTTGTTGGTGAGCTGGCTGATGCAGGCGCCCAGGCGGGTACGCAGCAGACGCGGCTTGAGCACGTTCGGGCCAGCCAATGCGATCACCTTGTCGGTGCAGATCTCACCGGTGGTGAACAGCTTGCCCAGCGCGATCACATCCTGATAGTTGATGTGCCACTGCACCTTGGTGCTGCTGACCGGATCCAGGAAGTGGATATGGGTACCCGGCAGACCGGCAGGGTGCGGACCGACAAAGATCTCTTCCTTGACCTGGGTCAGCGGAGAGTGGGGCAGGCTGCCTTCGCCTTTGCAGACGTAGACGGTGCCGTCGGTCAGGCGGGTCAATACGGCCAGGCCATCGAGGAAGGCCTGTGGCTGTTCCTTGATGATCAGCTCGGCATCGGCTGCCAGCGGGTTGGTGTCCATTGCGGTCACAAAGATAGCGCGCGGGGCTGTGCCTACCGCGGGGACTTTGCTGAACGGACGGGTACGAAACGCAGTCCACTGACCTGATGCGACCAGGATCTCTTGCACCTTGCTGCGCTCGAGCTTGGCCAGCTCGGCAGAGGCAAAATGCTCAAATGTCACCTGTTCATCGGAACCGTCGAGGTCGATGACCACGGACTGGAGAACACGTTTGGCACCACGGTTGATTTCTGAAACCACACCGGTGGCAGGAGCTGTGAATTTAACGCCCGGATTCTTCTTGTCTTCAAAAAGATCCTGACCTTTGATGACGCGATCACCTACTTTGACGAACATAGTAGGTCGCATCCCCACAAACTCCTCGCCCAGTGTCGCAACACGGGTGATGGCGGGGCCATCGTAGATTACTTGCTCTGGCGCACCCAGCACGGGGATGTCCAGTCCTCTTTTGATTGTAATCATACTCAATTGCACTACCGTTACGGGAGAGGTTGGTTAGCGCCGAGAAATACATCACGACGGGTGGTTGAATGAGTCGATGTTGTGGCTGCGCCAGGTGGTCAGGCTCAACAATTATTCAACATGCAAGCTCACTCAAAAGCGCTTGAGTTTACCACTTAAGGTGCATTTTCTGCCATGCCAAATGGGCAAAATCCCCGTGCCATCACAAAATTAACCTGCAATGAATAAGCCCCCGACACCTTGTAAGTCGTGGTTTTAAAGGTTTTTTTATTTCACCACCTCAATGGGGGTATTTGCTGTTGTTTTAACTGCCAACAACAAGCCTTGATGCTGAAAAACACCCCCTTGGATGTAGTCTTTTCGGGGCCAATGGGGGAGATTTGTTTCATTTTTGTTGGCAGATGCGCGATGGGAGTGGTGTGGTACCGCCCGGTTCAGGAGAGTGACGGTTTGCCAACGCAGCTCGGGGTGCGCGGGGCATGGCCTTTTTCCTGCCACTCGCTTGTCGTGTAGGTATGCAGCGCCAGTGCATGAATTGCGCCGGCCAGCTCGTCGGCCAGCACGGCATTGACCTGGCGATGACGTGCCAGCAGCCGCTGCCCTGTAAATTGCTCGCTGACGATCACCACCTTGAAGTGGCTCTCTGAGCCGGGTTCCACACGGTGCATGTGGCTCTCGTTGATCACCTCCAGCACGGTGGGGGAGAGGGCGGCGGTCAGCTTGGCTTCAATCAGTTGTTGGATGGTCATCGGATCGGCTTCCAGAGTGAATGTCGGGCCATTCTATCGGCAGTCGTGCGATCGAATAAGCCCCCGTAAGGGGGAAATCACCGGTCAGTTGCCCCCTTGATGCGCATCGAACTGGTGAAATTCCTGCTCCTCGCTAGAATAGCGCCACTTTGCGTCGCCCCTGGCGCCTGTATACACGAATCAAGCCGAGGTTGGACTCTTCCTATGCAAACCCTTCTCGACACTCCCCATTGCCAGCTCACGCTCTACCGCTATCCGCGCCAGAGTCAGGAGACGCTGCAAGCCTGGGATGCGGCTGACGAATATCTGATCAACACCCTGGCGGAGTCCCCCCTCGAGCAGGCGGGCCCCGTCATCATCATGAATGACGGCTTTGGCGCACTGGCAGCCTATCTGCATCCTCACTCCCCCTGTAGCGTCACCGACTCCTACATCAGCGAGCGGGCGACCCTGGCCAATCTGGCTGAAAACGGGCTGGATGCAGGCGGGATTACCTTGCAGGATGCGCTGGCACCGTTGCCCGACGCCCCTGCGCTGGTGGTGATCAAGGTCTCCAAATATCAGGCACTGCTGGAACAGCAACTGCTGGCATTGCGGGATGTAGTGACACCTGCGACCTGCGTCATCGCTGCCGGCAAGGCGAAGGATATTCATACTTCCACCCTCAAGCTGTTCGAGAAGTATCTGGGGCCGACCCGTACCTCGCTGGCCTGGAAAAAGGCGCGTCTCATTCACTGCGAGCCGCAGGCAGAACGTCCCGCGTTGGCCCATCCCTTCCCGACCGTGTGGCCGCTGGAGGGAACTGACATGCTCATCCACAACCATGCCAACGTCTTCTCGCGCACCAGTCTCGATATCGGTGCCCGCTTTATGCTGGACAACCTGCCCATCCACAGTGCCCGCAAGGTGATCGATCTGGGCTGTGGCAACGGGGTGCTGGGGTTGTCGCTGCTTGCCAAAGACAGCGAGGTGGAGGTGACCTTTATCGATGAATCCTATATGGCGGTCGCCTCGGCACAGCTCAACGTTGAGCACAATCTGCCCGATGCTCTGCCGCGCGCCCGCTTTATGGTCAATAACTGTCTCGACGGGGTGGCGGTCGGCTCGGCGGATCGGATCCTCTGCAATCCCCCCTTCCATCAATTGCAGGCGATCACCGATCATATTGCCTGGCAGATGTTCAGCGATGCGCACCGGGTGTTGCCTCAAGGGGGTGAACTCTGGATAGTAGGCAACCGTCATCTGGACTATCACAACAAACTCAAGCGCTTGTTTGCCAACGCACAAGTCGTTGCGTCGAACAGCAAATTCGTTATTTTGAAAGCCATCAAACGCTAAAGCCAAAGGAAACCATGATGAAAAAGTCACTCTTGCTGCTGGCCGCCCTGATGCTGGGCGGGTGTGCCACTCATTGGCCGGAGACGGCGCTACTCAATCCGCAGGTGATCCCCGCCAACCAGCAATACTACTCTGGCAATCGCATCACCATGGAAGGGGTAGACAAGCGTGAGGCTGCCTACGTCTTCTCCATTAAACATAAAGAGAAGGCGCCGGTGCTGGTCAACAGTGAGCGTCCACTCAACCTGCTGATGGCTGAACGGCTGGCGGAAGGGCTGCGTAGCCAGGGTCTGGAAGTGGGCAACAGTGGCACCACCAACCTGACGCTGGTGATCTCCAATGCGGCAGTCAATGTGGAAGAGAAGACCTTTACCTATGTCACCAAGTCCCGTGTCAGCCTGCAGGTAATCGCCGATTTCCAGGGCAACCGCCTGACCAAGCAGTTCAACATGTCCTCCAGCAAGGAGAGCCCAAGCGAGCCAAGCATGGCCGATCTGGAGTCTACACTGAACCTGCAACTGGGTAGCGTGCTGCAGCAGATCATGGCGGATGATGCGCTGCGCGGTTACCTGAAAGGTCAACCGAACGGTGCAGGGGTCTGATGATGAAAAAACTCTGGTTGCTGGCCATGTTGATCGCCCCGCTGGCGTTCGCGGGCCCTAAAGTCAGAATGGAGACCAACCACGGCAATATCGTGGTGGAGCTGGCGTCCAAGCAGGCGCCGCAGACTGTAAAGAACTTCCTGCGCTACGTGGCTGATGGCAGCTACGACGGCAGCATCTTTCACCGGGTGATCCAGGATTTCGTGGTGCAGGGGGGCGGCTACAACCAGCAGTTCCAGCAACTGCCTACCTATGAGCCGGTGGTCAACGAGTCGCGTGGTGGTTTGCCCAACAAGCGTGGCACCATCGCCATGGCTCGTACCCAGGCGGTCGACAGCGCTACTCGCCAGTTCTACTTCAATCTGGTCGACAACAACAACCTCAACGCCGGTGGCGCCGCGGGTTATACCGTGTTCGGTCAGGTGGTGCAGGGGATGGAGGTGCTGGACAAGCTGGCTCAGGTGCAGACCGGTTACAGCTCTATTCTGCGTGCCAACGATGTGCCGACCAGCCCCATCATTCTGAAGAAGGTGGTGTTGTTGGCAGAAACCCCGGCGGACAAGAAAGTCGACAAGAAAGCGGGCAAGTAACTCTCGCCGGACGTGGTTCGGCACCGCGATCCCGTCATGCCACAATGCAAGGCTCATCCCGCTTGGGATGGGCCTTGTCTCTATAAGGCTTCTTTGGGCCTATCTTTTTGCTCGCCTTGGCTATCTGCCATCAACCTGCCAAAATGACGCACTTTTCCAACGTCGTCAGGTAGTTGAACATGATCCGCAAACCAAGCTGGAGAGAGTCCCTCGCCGTCTATCTCGAATTTCGGGTGTTTATTCTCTTTGCCATGGGTTTTTCATCGGGTCTGCCGCTACTACTGGTGTTCGGTACCCTCTCGTTCTGGTTGCGTGAGGCCGATGTCAGCCTGACCGATATCGGCTACATGAGCTGGGTGGCGCTTGCCTATGGCTTTAAATGGTTGTGGTCACCGCTGGTGGATCGCATGCCGCTGCCGTTGCTCTCCACGCTGCTGGGGCGTCGTCGCAGCTGGATGTTGTTCTCCCAGCTGCTGATTGCCGCTGCACTGGTCGGCATGGCGTTCTGCGATCCCAAGACCGAGCTGGCCCAGCTGGCGCTGTTTGCCCTGCTGGTGGCCTTTGCCTCGGCCACGCAGGATATCGTTATCGATGCCTATCGCATCGAATCCGCCCCCGAGCGGCTGCAGGCGGCGATGGCGGCCTCCTACATGACCGGCTACCGGCTGGCGATGATCATGGCGGGTGCCGGTGCGCTGGCGTTGGCGGCCTGGTTTGGCAGCAACAGCGGCTACGACTATCGTGGCTGGCAGGTCACCTATCTGGTGATGGCGGGCTTGATGTCACTCGGGGTCATCACCACCCTGTTTTGCCACGAACCGGATATCGATCTGGCCGGGCAGGGCAAGCAACAGGCCGAGCGCAAGGCGTTGCTGCTGGAACAGGGATGGCCTGCGCCGCTGGCGAGTGCCGGAGCCTGGGGCTATGAGGCGGTCTGGTGTCCGTTTGCCGACTTCTTCCGCCGCTATGGCGGATCGGCGCTACTGATCCTGGCGTTGATCGCCTGCTATCGGGTTGCCGATGTGGTGATGGGGGTGATGTCCAACAGCTTCTATGTGGATATGCAGTTCAGCAAGACTGAAGTGGCCACCATCACCAAGGTGTTTGGCGTCATTATGACGCTGGTCGGCGCTGCATTTGGGGGCGTGCTGGTGATGCGCTTTGGCACGTTGCGCATTCTATTTTTGGGGGCGCTGCTTACCGCCAGTACCAACCTGCTGTTTGCCTTGCTCCATCAGGTTGGTCACAACCTGGAACTGCTGACCCTGATCATCTCGCTGGATAACCTCAGTGCCGGTATCGCCACTGCGGCCTTCGTGACCTATCTCTCCAGCCTGACCAATGTGGCATTTTCGGCGACCCAGTACGCGCTGTTCAGCTCGGTGATGTTGCTGTTGCCCAAATTGCTGGCCGGTTTTTCTGGGCAGGTCGTGGAGCAGATTGGCTACAGTGCCTTCTTTGTCGGAACCAGTTTATTGGGCTTGCCCGTGTTGTTGTTGATAGTGCTTGTCGCCAGAAAAGGAAGCGAGTTGCTCTCAGCGGCTGACAAATAGCAAGCGTTTGCGTAGAATCGGGGGTGATTAGATTCACACTTCCGGATAAAGTTCCCGAGAAGTTGTTTCTCCCCTGATTTTATTTGATTAGAATTCCTCTCGCTCCTTGTGGGCAGGCTACGGAAAACCTCAACTAACGCACAAGAGACCAATAAAATGGCCAAATTTACCAAGACTCTGATCGCTGCCGGTCTGCTGGCTGCTGCCGCTACTCCGGCCTTTGCTGCTGATTACAGCGGTGATATCCATAAAAATGACTACAAGTGGATGCAGTTCAACGTAATGCATACCATTGACCAGCGTCCTTTCCTGAAATCTGATGGTGATTACAACGATACCTATCTGGAAATGGAATTTGGTGGTCGTTCCGGTCTGTTTGATCTGTATGGCTATGTCGATGTGTTCGATATTTTCCAAAGCAGCCACAGTAACAAACATAACGGCAGCAATATCTTCATGAAATTTGCTCCGCGCCTCTCCTTGGATGCCCTGACTGGTAAAGATCTCTCCTTCGGCCCGGTACAAGAACTCTATATTGCCACGTTGAACAGCGTTGAAACCGGACACGGTGACGATGCAAATATGATGGAAAATATGATTGGTCTGGGTGCTGATGTTCAGGTGCCTTGGTTCGGTAAAGTTGGCATGAACCTGTATGCTCGCCATGCAACCGAAAGCGGCTTCACTGAAGAAGAAGGTGACTGGAACGGTTATCAGTTCTCCATGAACTGGTTCAAACCTTTCTATACCTTCTCCAACGGCAGCTTCGTCTCCTATCAAGGCTATTTGGATTACCTGTTTGACCGTGATACTCATGGCAATGAGTTCTATTCATCTAATGGGCTGGGTACTTTCCACGGTATTTACTGGCACTCTGATCGCTATGCTGTCGGCTATGGTCTGAAGTATTTCAACGAAATTTATGGCCTGAACAATGGCGCATTTAATGTGCTTAATACTACCGGTTTCGGCCACTACTTCTCTGTTACCTACAAGTTCTAATCAAACTTGGGGTACAAAAAACCGGAGCATCTGCTCCGGTTTTTTTATGGCCGCGATTTAGGTAGCGTGGCGCGAGTCATTGAGTGCGCCACGGCTGAGTGGATAAATCAGTCGCGGAAGTTCTGGAACTGCATCGGTTGACCCAGTTCGGCGCCACGGACCAGTGCCATGGTCTCTTGCAGATCGTCACGCTTCTTGCCGGTGACACGTACTTCATCACCCTGGATGGCGACCTGCACCTTGATCTTGGAGTCCTTGATCAGCTTGACCAGCTTCTTGGCGATCTCTTTCTCGATCCCCTGCTTGAACTTGACGGTCAGGTGGAAGCGCTTGCCGGAGTGAACGGAGTCCCCCACCTCCATGGAGCTGTTTTCGATGTTGCGCTTGAGCAGGGCTGCGCGCAGGATTTCGACCATCTGCTTGAGCTGGAAATCGGCATCGGCTTCCAGTTTCACCTCTTCCTTGTTCAACTCGAAGCTGGCTTCTACCCCACGAAAATCGAAACGGGTGGCCAGTTCACGATTGGCGTTGTCGACTGCGTTCAACACCTCGTTCATTTTGACTTCAGAGACAATATCGAATGACGGCATAGCCGGAGCTCCTCATGTTGCGTTATCGGGGGGCAAATCTACCAGAAAACGGGCAAATTTGCTGATTTTGATAGGGCTGCTCTGCTAGAATCCCCTGCGCACAGGATGGGTGGACCCGTTAGCGTCCACCAGCGAGTTCTTCACTTATCTCCGGTAACAGGTTGAGAGGATTGCAACCCTTACCCTGACAGAGTCACACCATGCCAAGCGGATTAAAAAATTCCCGACAGCCCGTTATGCCACCTGTGATCCCGCAGTGGTCACTGTTGGGTTGTGGCGCCCTCGGCGGCGTTTTTGCCTCCCTGCTGACCCAGAGCGGTCAATCCACCCGAGTCTTGTTGCGCGAACACCATAAGTCCACGCTCCATCCGGGGTTCGATTTCACCTCGCTGGAGGGGCAGGTACAACTGCTCAATATCGAGCGTGGATTTGTCAGCAAACCCGGCAAGATCAAGCGCCTGCTGGTGATGACCAAGGCCAGTCAGGTGGTTGCCGCACTGGCACCACTGGTAAGCAAACTGGATGCTGGCGTGCCGATCGTGCTGCTGCACAACGGGATGGGCATTGCCGAGCAGGTGGTCGAGATGTTCCCGCACAACCCGGTGATTGCCGGCGTCACCAGCCATGGTGCCATGCAGAGTGGCCATTTCGTCTTCCGTCATACTGGCAAGGGCGAAACCTGGCTCGGCCCGATCAATGAAGCCGCCAAGGCCCACGCCGCGCTCGCGGATGAGCTGGCGCTGGCGCTGGGTCAGGCTGGTTGGGATGAGCAGGTATTGGTACGTCAGTGGCAGAAGCTGGCCATCAATTGTGCCATCAATCCCCTGACTGCCCTCTACAAGCTGAAAAATGGCGAGCTGGCTGGCCCCCGTTTTGCCGACGCCCTGCAGCAGATCTGCGTGGAAGTGGCGGATGTGATGTGCGCCGAAGGCATTACTACCACGGCAGAAGAGTTGCAGCGCCGGGTGATGACAGTGGTGGAACTGACCGCTGACAATTACTCCTCCATGTATCAGGATATGGAGCTGGGACGAGAGACCGAGATTGAGGCCATCACCGGCTTCCTGCTGGCCAAGGCTGCCCGGCATGGCATCGCCGTACCGGTCAATCAGGGTCTCTATCAGGCGATCAAAGAGAAGAGTCAGGCCGCCTGACCTTTACATGGCAGAGCAAGCTGCAAGGAGGCGGGAGTGAGTGTACTGGTGCTGGTGGCCCCCGGGTCGGAAGAGATAGAGACGGTCGCCATTGTCGATACCCTGGTGCGTGCCAGCATCGAGGTGGTGCTGGCCTCTTGCTGCCCCGCCGGATCCCGGCAGGTGAAAGCGTCACGCGGGGTACAGCTGGTGGCTGATTGTCATATCGATGAGCTGACCCGCCGGGACTTTGAAGCCATCGTGGTACCCGGCGGTTTGCCCGGCAGTGAAGTGATCCGCGATACCCCGCTGGCCATCATTCTGCTCAAAGAGCAGGCTGCTCTTGGTCGCTGGCGCGCTGCCATCTGCGCCGCCCCCGTGGTGGTGTTGCAACATCATGGCCTGCTGGAGGGTGCCATCGTCACCTGTCATCGCGGCTTTCAGTCCCGACTACCGACATCGCAGCTGTCACATGAGCGGGTAGTCAGGGATGAGGCTCATCGCCTTATCACCAGTCAGGGGCCGGGCAGTGCCATCGAGTTTGCGCTCGAACTGGTACGGGTGCTGCGCGGGGATGAGGTGGCGGCCGCCGTCGCTGGCCCTATGGTGCTGCCTTGAGCGCACTCTGCTGCTGAATCCAGCTGGCCATGGGTTGAAAAACGGGTCCCGATCATCTTGTTCGGGGCCCGTTTGTTATCTGCCGTTGTCGGTCACGCCATATTGTAAGGCTCAGTAGTCGTACTGTTTGCACTGCTTCTTGCGAAACTCTTCGCGCCAGCGTGACAACTCCTGCTCCGTGCCGAGCGTGTCCCCTTTCTTGATGGCCTGTTCCAGTATCTCAATCCGGTCGTACAGCCAGCGGCACTCTGCCGTCGGGTTGTTCTTGCCGATGCCGGTCAGCGGCAGCAACCCGAGTCCCAGCCAAAGATATTTCATCCCGAACGCTCCTTGTCATTGTGGTGGTAAAGGTCTCCTTGGAGTCTATGATTCTAGCTCCAATGAGAGAGATAGAGCTGCGGTTATCCTTGGGGTAAGATGATGCCATGTCTGTTTATTTATACAGTGGTATGCGCAAGGTCATCCATATCGACATGGACTGTTTTTTTGCCGCGGTAGAGATGCGGGACAACCCGGCGCTGCGGGAGGTGCCGCTCGCCATCGGTGGGGCCTCCGAACGGCGCGGCGTCATCTCGACCTGCAACTACGTGGCGCGCCGGTTCGGGGTGCGTTCCGCCATGCCGAGTGCCCTGGCGAAAAAGCTCTGCCCGCCGCTGGTACTGATCCCGGGGCGGATGGCGGTGTACAAGGATATCTCCCGTCAGCTCAGGGCCATTTTCCTGCGCTATACCGATCAGGTTGAACCGTTGTCGCTGGATGAGGCCTATCTCGACGTGACGCACAGTCGCTGTTGTGGTGGCAGTGCCACCCTGATGGCGCAAGAGATCCGGCAAGCCATCGTCACCGAACTGGGATTGACCGCCTCGGCGGGTGTGGCGCCCAACAAGTTTCTCGCCAAGATCGCCTCGGAGCAGCGCAAACCCGATGGTCTGTTTGTCATTCGCCCCGACGAGGTGGCCGAGTTTGTCTGCCAGTTGCCCCTTGGCAAACTGCCCGGGGTGGGCCGCAAGACCGCCGAGCGGCTGGAGGCGCAGGGGCTCTACACCTGCGAGGATGCGCGAACCTTGTCGGCACAAGAGCTGTGCAGTCGTTTTGGCAAGCTGGGGGAGATGCTGACGACCCGGATCTGGGGGCTGGATGAACAGCCGGTGCAGGCGCAGCGGATCCGCAAAACCATCGGGGTGGAGACCACGCTGGCGAGCGATCTCTGTGACGAAGCCGCCTGCCTGACGGTACTGCAACAACTGTTGCCGGAGCTGGAGCGGCGATTCCAGCTCGCGTGTCCTGCCGGGCAGGTGATGGGCCAGGGGATTAAACTCAAGTTTGCCGACTTCCACCAGACCACCGTCTATCGCAGTCAGGGTGGCTATCAGCCAGCCTTGTTTGCCCCGCTGCTCAAAGAGGGGCTACTGCGGGCGCAAGGGCGTTCAGTTCGCCTGCTGGGATTGGTGGTGGGTTTGCCAAAAGAGGGTGAAGTTAATCAACTCTCGCTGGATTTGCTGTGAGAGAGTTAAGTTTTTGTTTATAAAGTCGATAATCTATCCATATCTGTATGACGTAGGAATATTGGCATGAGTGCTCTTTCTGTCCAGGGTCGGATTACCCTGATCACCGGTTGCTGTCTGTTAGTGACAGCCGCCGCCCTGGTTGCCTCTTCGATTTACAACGCGAACAAGATGCAAGCTCAGGTGCGACAAGCCACCCTGCACGAGGCGCAGCAGTCAGCCGAAAACTGGATGAAGGCGATGGGCTCGGAGCAGGCGGCCAAGGTGACCAGCTATCTCGATGAAGCCTATTTTCGTGCCAGCTTGCTGGCTGAGAGCGTACTGTTCCAGCGCAAGAATGGGGCCGAGAACTTTGTCCAGTCAGAGGCGCTGCGCAGCGCCATCAATCAGCAACTGCACGATGCCGCCGCCTCATCGACCAATCTGCTCGGTGTCTATACGGTGTTCGAGCCTGACCAGCTGGATGGGGAAGACAGTAACTATGAGGGCTCGACCGCGCTCGGCGCCAACGACAAGGGGCGCTTCTCCAGTTATTGGGCGTATGACAACGGCAAGCTGGTGCCCGAGGTGCAGAATGAAGATGTGCTTGCTGACGACAGCCCGACCGAGGCCGGTGGTGTTGAAAACGAGTGGTATCGCTGCAGCATTCGCACCCGGGCACTCTGCCTGCTGGAACCCTATCTGGACGATGTCGGCGACAAGAAAGTCTTGATTACCTCAGTCTCAGTACCTTTGCTGGAGCAGGGAACATTACTGGGGGTAGCTGGCGTTGATATCTCCCTGACGACCTTGCAGGATCTGGTCTCTACCATGGACAAGGAGCTCTATGACGGCAAAGGCAGAATATTGCTGGTCAGTCATGAGGGGCGCGTGGCGGGGGCCGATGAGTTTGATGTGACCTTGGGGCGGGAGCTGGATCAGAAGTATCAGGGGCTGGCCAGCGAGCTGCAAGGCTGGCTCAATCAGGGTCAGGAACAGACGCGCTGGAGCCGCGATGGCGCCCTGTTGCAGAGTTTTGTGCCGGTATCCATGCGTGGTACCGATCGTAAATGGGGCATCTACATTGAATTACCACGGGCCGTAGTGCTGGCCTCGGCCCAGCAACTGCAGGATGATCTGGCCAGTGAGGCCAATCGCAGCGTGGTCTCGCAACTCTCTATCGGAGTGCTGATCTCGTTGGTGGCCCTGAGCTTTATCTGGTGGATGGCGCGCCAGATCGTGGCACCTATTCGCGCCGTGGTTGCTCGCCTCAAGGATATCGCCAGCGGCGAGGGGGATTTGACCCAGCGTATCGAGATCCAGCGGCAAGACGAGATTGGCGAGCTGGCCAAGTGGTTCAACAGCTTCCTCAACAAGCTGCAATCGACCATCAGCCAGGTGATTGATACCGTTGCCGGCACCCGCAACAGTGCCGAGCGGGCGGCGCAGGTGGCCGAGCGCACCAGTAGTGGTATGCAGGCCCAGTATCAGGAGATCGATCTGGTGGCGACGGCATTTGAAGAGCTGAGCGCCACGGCGATGCAGGTCTCCGGCAATGCCAGCTCGGCGGTGGCGGCCGCCAACACCACCGATGCCGCGGCGCAAGAGGGCAAATATGTGGTGGCTGACACCCAGGAGGCGATGCGCAAGCTGATGGCCATCATCAACGATGCCCAGCCGGTGGTGGAGCGGCTCTCGGCCAACAGTGGCAACATCAATGACATTCTCACCGTTATTCAGGGGATTGCCGAGCAGACCAACTTGCTGGCGCTGAACGCGGCCATTGAAGCGGCGCGAGCCGGTGAGCAGGGGCGTGGCTTTGCCGTGGTGGCCGATGAGGTGCGCAATCTGGCCGGTCGTACCCAGAATGCCATCGTCGAGATCCAGACTCTGATCAGCCAGCTGCAGTCCGGTACTGGCGCCGTGGTCAAGGCGATCCGCGATGGTCATGGCCAGGCTGACGAGACGCTCGCCAAGGTGGATCTCTCGGTGCAGGTGCTGGAGCAAATCATCCAGTCGGTCTCCACCATCCATCAGATGAACGAGCAGATTGCCCGGGCGGCGCAGGAGCAGAGCCGGGTCGCGGACGAGATCAACCGCAACGTCAGCAACATTCGCGATGTGAGCCACACCATTCGGGCCGAAGCGGCGACCTCCGCCGAAAATGGTCGCGAGCTCTCTGCGCTGGCTGACAAACAGCAGCAACTGGTGGGGCAGTTCAAGGTATAGCGGGATCAAAAAAGGCGCCATCCAGCTGGAGGCGCCAAACACATTCAGATGACAGACTGGGTCAAATCGAGAAGATTTGAGCCCCTCTTCCCGCAGAGGAAGAAACACAACACCACAATCACAGTCGAAAGACTCACGAAAAACACATGTAAACCAACATGTAGTAGAAAATGTGAGCCATATGACGACTGATTGCTGGGCGAATTATGTTTATTCACTGGTCGACCCGCAACCGACAAATTATAATGCGCCCCATTAGAAAAACTCATCGTCGGCTGGTGTCATGTCTCGTCGTTTACCTCCGCTCAATGCCCTCAAGGCGTTTGAAGCAGCGGCTCGTCACTTAAGCTTTACCCGCGCAGCAGAAGAGTTGTTTGTGACTCAGGCTGCCATCAGTCACCAGATCAAGGCGCTGGAGGAGTATCTTGGCATCAAGCTGTTCCGCCGTAAAAACCGCTCCTTGTTGCTGACCGAAGAGGGGCAAGGCTATTTCCTGGATATCAAGGATATCTTTGCCTCCATCTCTGAGGCGACCGACAAGCTGCTGGCCCGCAGTGCCAAGGGGGCGTTGACCGTCAGTCTGCAGCCGAGTTTCGCCATCCAGTGGCTGGTGCCGCGGTTGGTCAAGTTCAGCGAGCGCCACCCCGATATCGACGTGCGGATCAAGGCCGTTGATCTTGACGAAGGGTCGCTCACCGACGATGTGGATGTGGCCATCTATTACGGGCGCGGCAACTGGCCGGGTCTGCGTTGCGACAAGCTCCATACCGAATACCTGATCCCGGTCTGTTCCCCCTTGCTGCTGACCGGGCCCAAGCCACTGCGTACGCCGCAAGATTTGACTCTTCATACCCTGTTGCACGATACCTCCCGTCGCGACTGGAAGGCCTGGTTCCGCCAGCTCGATATCGATGCACCCAACGTCAATCAGGGGCCTATCTTCAGCCACTCCACCATGGTAATCCAGGCGGCGATCCACGGTCAGGGTGTGGCGCTGGGTCACAGCGTGCTGGCGCAACCCGAGATTGAGGCCGGTCGCCTGATCTGTCCGTTCGAGCAGGTACTGGTGAGCAAAAATGCCTTCTATCTGGTGTGCCAGGAGCAACAGTCGGATCAGGGCAAGATCGTAGCCTTCCGCGACTGGATGCTGGAGCTGGTAGAGCAGGAAGAGGCGCGTCGCAGGGCAAGGCTTGCCGATGCCTGAGGTGATCCGCGAGGGGGCAGTTGATGCCCCCGTTCGCATTTTACTGGCCCACGGTGCGGGCGCCGGGATGGATCACCCCTTTCTTGCCGAGCTGTCGCGCCTGCTGGCCGGCCCCGACATCGAAGTGGTGCGCTTCAACTTTCCCTACATGACAAGGCGGGCAGAGGATGGCAAACGCCGTCCGCCGGACAGAGCTCCGGTGCTGCTCGCCCATTGGCATGAAATGATCCGCGAGTTTGCCCATCCACGACTGTTTCTGGCGGGCAAGTCGATGGGCGGGCGGATGGCGGCGGAGCTGTATAGTGAAGGCGAGGGTGAGATGAATGCTGCAGGATTGCTCATTCTCGGGTATCCTTTCCACCCTCCGGCCAAGCCCGACAGTTGGCGAGGCGAGGTACTCAAGCATATTGCAGTGCCAACCCTGCTGTTGCAGGGGGAGCGCGACACCTTCGGTAGTCGCGCCGAACTGGCCGATTTCCCCTTCTCACCCGCCGTATCGGTCCATTGGTTGACCGATGGTGATCATGGTTTCAAACCGCGTAAAGCCAGTGGCGTGAGTGAGCAGGAGAATATGCAGCATGCGGCGGCGGCTATCAGCCATTTTATCGCCCGGCACGGATAGCACGAGAGGGTTGGCCTTATGGCCAGCCGTGATGAGAGAGGGAGAGTGAGGATGCAGATCCATCGACATTGGCTGATACTGGCCGGTCTCTTCGGGTTGACGGCCACCATGCTGGGGGCGTATGGCGCCCATGGATTGGCGGCGACCGGTATTACGCCCGAGCGTCTGGCGGCGTTCAATACCGCCGTGCAGTATCAGTTTTTTCACGCATTGGCCCTGCTGGTTCTGGGCTGGTGTGGTGTGCGCAGCAAGGTGATCCACCTGGCTGGCACCGCCTTTGTGCTGGGGATCATCGGATTCTCCGGCAGTATTTACGCCATGGTGCTGCTTGGCAGCAAGGGGTTGGGGTTGATTACCCCGGCCGGTGGCCTCTGTTTTATGTTGGGATGGGCGGCTTTGATTTGGGCCGGCTGTCGTCTTGGAGGAAAAAATGAATAATCTGCTGCTTTATTGCCGCCCCGGTTTTGAGAAAGAGGCGGCTGCAGAGATCACCGAGCGTGCCGGTAACATGCAGTGCTACGGTTTCGCCCGGGTCAAGGACGACAGCGGTTATGTGATCTTCGAACTGTATGACGAGGAGCAGGCGGACCTGCTGGCTCGCAAGCTGCCGTTCCGGGAGCTCATCTTCATCCGTCAGATGCTGGTGGTGACCCATGAGCTGAAGGCGCTGGATGTCGCGGACAGGATCACTCCCATCATCGAGGCGGTTCGCGAATACACCATTTGCGGCGATCTGCGGGTCGAGACCGCGGATACCAACGAAGCGAAAGAGCTGTCGGCCTTCTGCCGCAAGTTCACCGTACCGCTTCGTCAGGCGCTGCGCAGCAACGAGATCCTGACCAAGAAGGAGACGCCGAACCGTCCGGTGTTCCACGCCTTCTTCATGGCCAATGATCACGTGTTGCTGGGCTACTCCTATTCGTTCAACAACTCTGGATTCCACATGGGGATCCCGCGTCTGCGCTTCCCGGCCGATGCACCGAGCCGCTCCAGCCTCAAGCTGGAAGAGGCGTTTTACGTGTTCGTGCCGCGGGAAGAGTGGGATATGCGTCTCTGCTCCGGTCTGAAGGCGGTGGATCTGGGCGCCTGCCCGGGCGGTTGGACCTATCAGCTGGTGCGTCGTGGCATGATGGTGACGGCGGTCGACAACGGCATGATGGCCCAATCCCTGATGGATACCGGTCAGGTCAAGCATATCCGGGATGACGGTTTCGTCTGGCGTCCGAGCAAGAAGAACACCTACTGGCTGGTGTGCGACATGGTCGATAAACCGGCGCGGGTCGTTCACATGATTGCGGACTGGTTCCGTGAGGGCGACTGTCAGGAGGCGATGTTCAACCTCAAGCTGCCGATGAAGAAGCGTTATGCCGAATCGGTGCACAATATCGAGGTATTGCGCGAGATGCTCAAGGAGATCGACAACGCGTTCGTGATCCAGGCCAAGCAGCTCTATCACGATCGGGAAGAGATCACCGTGCATGTTTATAACAAGTACTGGGTCTCCAAGCTCGAGCCCAAGGCGTGATGTAAGCGTTCAGCCCGTACGATAAATACCAAGGCCGACAGGGAAACCTGTCGGCCTTTTGCTATCCGGCTGCCGGAAAATATCAGAAACGGTAATCGAGGCGCAGGGAAGATTCGTCGTCGGTCACCTTGATCTCGATCTGCAGCGGGATGGTTTTGTCGACCGGATTGAACTGCATTTTTATCCCGTCTCCTCTCAGTCTGACGGCGGTGTTCATGCCGCCAGCCTTGAACTTGACCTTGGGTCTGAAGCGTTCGACCGACAGACTGACGCTCTTCTCCGGGGTCAGATTGAGCTGCGGGTAGGAGGTGATCTTTTGATTACCGAAGTTGTCGGTGGAGACTTCAATACCAAATGACAGGGGTTTGGGCGTCTTGAGCAGGTCGTTGGTATCCAGGCTAGAGCGCCATCCCTCGGTGGCAGTCCGTTTTTCCTGCTGCGGCAGTTTGGCGGTTTGGGTTGATTGCGCCTGTTCGAAGGCACTGGCAGTGCCACCCACCAGCAGTAGACCCGAAACCAGATAGCACCCGTATCCCTTCATGAAAAACACTCCCTGTTCTTCTTCTCTATTGAACATAGTTGCTGTTCGGGGAGTGGCAAAGGATTCGGAAATATAAAAAAGGGAGCCGAAGCTCCCTTTTTAAATCAATGGATTAACTCACAGTCGATCGATGATCGCCTGGGTGAATTCACTGGTGGAGGCGCTGCCGCCCAGATCGCGGGTGACCCGGTCACCGGATTCGATGGTAGCTCGTACGGCCTCGCGGATCCGCTCTGCTTTATCCTGCATGCCGAGGTATTCCAGCATCTGGATGGAGGCGAGGATCACCGAGGTCGGGTTGGCAATGTTCTTGCCTGCGATGTCGGGCGCAGAGCCATGGACCGCCTCGAAAATGGCGGCGCCATCGCCGATGTTGGCGCCGGGTGCCATGCCCAGGCCACCGACCAGACCGGCGCAGAGATCCGAGAGGATGTCGCCGAACAGGTTGGTGGTGACCATGACATCGAAACGCTCCGGATACATCACCAGATTCATGCAGGCGGCATCGACGATCATCTCTTCGCTCTGGATATCCGGGTAGTGGCTGGCGATTTCACGGGCCACTTCGAGGAACAGGCCGGAGGTCGACTTGAGGATGTTCGCCTTGTGGATGATGGTGACCTTCTTGCGCCCTTCCTGACGAGCCAGCTCGAAGGCAAACTTGACGATGCGCTCGGCCCCTTCGCGGGTGATGATGCTCATCGCCTCGGCGCTCTTGTTGTCATCGCTGCGCTTTTGGCCTGCACCCGAGTACATCCCTTCGGTATTTTCACGCACCGTGATGATGTCGATGTTGTCGTAACGGCTCTTGGTACCTTTGAAGGAGATGACCGGACGCACGTTGGCGTAGAGATTGAATTTCTTGCGCAGGGAGACGTTGATGGAGGTAAAACCACCGCCGACCGGCGTGGTCAATGGCCCTTTCAGGCTTACCTTGTTCTTCTCGATCAGATCCAGGGTAGCCTGGGGCAGCAGCTCGCCATGTTTCTCGAGGGCAACCAGACCTGCATCAGCATATTCGTATTCGAAATCGCAGCCCGCATGGGTCAGGATCTGGATGGCTGATTCAATGATGCTGGGGCCGATGCCGTCGCCGGGGATCACGGTAATTTTTCTTTTGGACATGAGAGGGTTCCACTTCCAGGGTATAGGGGAGGATGGGGCTGCTTTATAGCATTTACTCAGCAAACCAACCACATTCCTTTACATTCTACTCACTTTCATCAACAGCGAGGGTGAGTCTCGTCATGGTTCGCACCCTTGCCTGCATTTTTGTTCGGCCATTTAGTCTGACTGGGGCGGGTAGCGGATGTCCCGCAGGTTGAATCCCAGCACAATATCCCGCTGCAAGCGCACCAGCCGCTGGGCCAGCAGGGCTTCATCCTGGTGCTGGCGCAGCTTGATCAACGGTTTGGTGGCATCCTCTTGCTGGCAGACCTCGAGCATGGCCGCCAGATTGCCATACTGCTGCAACAGCTGGGTGGCGGTCTTGGGGCCAATACCGGGTACTCCCTTGATATTGGAGCCGCTGATACCGGTCAGGGCCCAGAAGTCGACCAGCTGCGCGGGGGTTACCCCATACTGCTGCTGGACGAAGGCCGCATCCAGCCAGCGTTTGTTGAAGTAGTCGCGCACCCGGATCTGCGGGCAGATGAGCTGGCAGAACCCCTTGTCGGTGGAGATGATGGTCGCCTGATGGCCGTGGCTGGCGATGCCGCAGGCGAGAGTGGCGATGAGATCATCCGCCTCATCGGTCTCGGAGAGCAGGGCATCGACACCGCACTCCCAGAACGCATCCTGCAGGGTCGCCAACCCCTCACGCAGTTCGGGGGGCATGGGCGTGCGCCCCTCCTTGTAGGCCGGATAGACCTCTTTGCGCCAGCTATGCACCTCGCCGTCAAAGACCGCGATGACATGGGTCGGTTCGCTATTGGTCAGCAGCTTGCGGCAGGTATTGATAAGGTTGGCGCGGGTGGCTACCAGCGCCTGGGCAGGAGTCAGTGCCTGCTGGGCCTGTACCGCGTGCAGACGGCGAATGAGGTTGAGGGCATCGATGATGAGCAGGTGTGGCCGGATAGTTGACATGGGGCACTCTTGGCGGTCGGGACGCCCCATTGTAACAAACCACTCGCCTGATGGGGGATTGATGGCAGTCTGTAGTGGTCTAATCATCCCGGACACCATTTTAGGTGGTACAGTCGCCACCATGACCTGAGGTGTTCAATGACAAGATTACGTCGCTCATTTACTGCCGAATTCAAACTCGAAGCCGCATCCCTGGTGCTCGACCAGGGATATTCTGTCCCCGAAGCAAGCCGTTCACTGGATGTCGGTGAAACCGTGCTTCGTCGCTGGGTTCAGCAACTGCAATCGGAACGCTGTGGTACAACCCCAATCAGCAAAGCACTGACCCCAGAACAGCAG
>NZ_MQSY01000035.1:0-41073 GCF_001921245.1 Aeromonas sp. YN13HZO-058
TTTTTTGGAGTGATGGGCATTTCAAATGCGGACAAAGAGTTCGTGGTGAAGGTGCGATCCACTTGTTCGCACCTTCCTTAGGTGTGAAGGTGTCTGGGGAGGGATGTTCCCCGCAGCGTTGAAAGCGTCAAGATCGGCGCGGATCCAGCGATAGAAACTGCGGGGGGCAGTATCGGCAAGGGTAGCCGCGATAAGTGCGCGAGTTCGAGCTGCCACAGCCAGATTTCGATCTACGGCGAGCTGACGATCTTTGGTGCAAAGGGAAGTACGGATAGCAAAGGGCAAGCCACGGCCACGTAATGACTTAGGCAGCGGGAGACGAGTGTAGTAGGTGCCAGAGGTATTTTTACTCAGATAGATGATTGTTCCACCCAGTTGATCCAGGAAAAAAATCACGTAAGTCTATAAATGAAAAAAACCCGTTGAAATTCAACGGGTTATATTTGGCGGTGAGGGAGGGATTCGAACCCTCGATACGTTGCCGTATACACACTTTCCAGGCGTGCTCCTTCAGCCACTCGGACACCTCACCAAATTTTGGTCTGTGGTTTAACGTGTTCAGCCAACACGGTGTTCACTGCGCTGTTGCGCTGGAACGGGGCGTAATTTAGGGGAAAGGGCTGTGTGGGTCAACCTCTTTTCCCCTTATTTTTCATAATCTTTTCCGAATGCCTAACCCTTGTGCAGAATGCCGGTTTTTTAAACCGGATCAGGGCTTGTCGAGGATGATCAGACCGTCCGGCAGCTCGTTTTGATCCCGGGTGGCCGGGAAGGCGTCGGTCAGAATGGCGCTGACGCGCTCCACGCACTCCAGAAAACCCTGTTCGATCTCCTTGTTGCGCACTCGCGCCACGAAGTCATCAATGATCTCCTGCCACTGGCCATTGTCGATATGCTGGGCGATGCCGTCATCCACCAGTATTTCGACATAGTGCTCGGCGGCGGAGACGAAGATCAGCACCCCGAGCCGGTCGCGGGTGCG
Organism: Aeromonas sp. YN13HZO-058; assembly: GCF_001921245.1. Taxonomy (NCBI): domain Bacteria; kingdom Pseudomonadati; phylum Pseudomonadota; class Gammaproteobacteria; order Aeromonadales; family Aeromonadaceae; genus Aeromonas; species Aeromonas sp. YN13HZO-058. The sequence continues at coordinate 983 of NZ_MQSY01000035.1, forward strand.
GTGCAGACCCTGCTCGACAAATTGCAGGCGGGCCATCAGCGCCGCCCTGTGTTGGCGAACCTTCTTCGGGATCAGCCGCATCTTGATGGGGGTCCAGTGGAACAGCAGGCTCAGCAACAGCCAGACCGACCACTGCACCAGCAGGATCTCGTACCAGCCGAGCCAGAAACCGAGCTGGAACACCAGCAGCGGGGTGAGCATGGCCAGCAGCGCCGCCCAGAGGGTGGGTATGTAGCGATAGCCATCGCTGGCTGGTGCCAGCACGGTGACCAGTTCGGCATCAGTCTCTAGCTCCGCTTCGCGCACCTTGGCCTGAAGCGTGTGGAAGAACTGTTTAGAAATCATGATTTGTCTCTTTACTCCTGTTACCAGCCACCGGAGGCTCCGCCGCCGCCAAAACTGCCGCCGCCACCGCTGAATCCGCCGCCGGAGCGACCACCAAAGGAGCCGGCACCCAATCCACCGGCCATGTAGGCCGACCGACGTCGTCCTCCCGGCCCACCGCCGCCACCTCCACGCAGGTTGTGGAGCACGATCATCGCAATCACCACCAGAATAAACAGCCAAGGGCCGCCGGATGTCTCATCCTTCTGCTGCTCGACCGGCTGATATTCCCCGGCGAGTGCCTTCATGATGCTCTGGCTGCCCGCCATGATCCCGGCCACCATATCGCCGCGCTTGAAGGCGGGCAGGATGCGGCCATGGATGATGTTGGCGGCGATGGCGTCGGGCAAGGCGCCCTCCAGCCCGTATCCCACCTCGATCCGCACCCTGCGCTCATCCTGGGCGATCAGCAACAGCACACCGTTGTTCTTGCCTTTCTGGCCGATCCCCCAGTGGCGACCGAGCTGGTAGCCATACTCCTCGATAGTCTCCCCATCGAGGCTGTCAACGGAGACCACCACCAGCTGGATACCGCTGCGTTTTTCAAAGGCGGCCAGCTGTTGGGTCAGTTGATGGGCCTGTTTGCGGGACATCAGCGCCGCCTCGTCCACCACCCGTCCGCTCAGGGCCGGAAAGTTTGGCGCGGCCTGCAGCGCTGCCGTCCAGAGCAGCAGAAGAGGGAGCAGTGCACGCAACATCATCTTCATTGGAAGCTGACCTTGGGCGCCTCATCGGCACCGGGTTTGGCACTGAAACTGGGTTTGGCCTCCAGATCCGAGTAGAGCAATTTGGACCAGATAACGCCGGGGAAGGTGCGGATCTCGGTATTGAACTGGCGCACCGCCTCGATATAGTCGCGGCGAGCAACCGAAATGCGGTTCTCGGTCCCTTCCAGCTGGGCCTGCAGGGTCAGGAACTGCTGATCCGCTTTCAGCTCGGGGTAGCGTTCTACCACCACCATCAGGCGGGAGAGGGCGCTGGAGAGCTGGTTCTGCGCCGCTTCAAACTCCTTGAGCTGGGCAGGATCGCTCACCTGCACGCTGCCGACCCGGGCGCGGGCATCGGTGACCGCCTTGAGGGTCTCCTGCTCATGGCTGGCGTAGCCCTTGACGGTCGCTACCAGATTGGGAATGAGATCGGCGCGGCGCTGATACTGGTTCTCCACCTGTCCCCAGCTCGCCTTGACCTGCTCATCCAGGGTCGGGATGTTGTTCATGCCGCAGCCGGTCAGGCCGAGCAGTAGGGTCAGGGTCAACAGGCTCTGCGTGGTTCTGCGCCAGAGTGATGTGGCCATCTTGTTGTTCTCCTTTGAAATTTCGAGTCGATAGTGCGCCATGGATGGTGCACGACCAAGAGTGCATCACCATACCAGCTTGGGGTCAGTTGCCACAACGCGCAGGTAGCTCAGGTCGCTTGTTGATACCGGAGACTTTGGGCAGCTGGGGCTTGTCCTTGAGCCAGGAGGTGAGCTCTTCTCCGCAGCCGTTGCCGGGCGGAATGGGGGCCTGGGGCTCGCAATCGTGGCTACCCACCGGGCAGCGCAGCCGAACGTGGAAGTGGCTGAAGTGGCCCACCCAGGGGCGCAGCTTGGCGACCCAGGGCTCATCACCCGCCTGCTGGCAGACCGCGGATTTGATCACCGGATTGACAAAGATGCGGGCTACCTCGGGTTTGCTGGCCGCCAGCCGCAGCAGGGTGAGCTGCTGCGTACCAAAGCGCCCCGGCAGCATCTTGTAGCGGGGCTCATCGATCAACGCCCACTCCTTGGGGGCATCCTGTTCCCACTTGCTGATGGGACGGTTAGCCATGCGAAACCAGATATCGGCATCAAGGCCAGTCTGGTGGCTGCGATGACCGGAGGTAAAGGGGCCGCCACGGGCCATCGCCAGATCGGCAATGTAGAGATCCGGCAGGCCAGCCATGCGGGTCTGGTTGGCCAGCGCCTGCAGATAGTGGATAAGGTCGGGGTGACCGTAGTAGCGCAGCCGCTTGGTGCGGATAACCTGATAACCCGGCCCTTCGAGGGGCAGGGATACGCCGTTTTTCAGGCAACCGGCGGCATAACCGCCGATGGCTTCCGCTTGCAATACGGTCGCCAGCAACAGGGACGTCAGCATTTGCGTGCTCCTTGTCTTGCTTCGAGTCGGCTCAGCAGTACGAACAGACTCAAACATATCGATAAATAGGCGATAGCCACCAGCAACCAGATCTCGTAGACCAGCCCGCTGGAGTTGGCCATCTCGGTGCCGACGAAGGTGAGCTCCTGCACCGAGATAAGGGAAACGATGGCGGTATCCTTCACCAGCGCGATGAGCTGGCCGGTGAGAGGGGGCAGCATCAGCAGCATGGCCTGCGGCAGGATCACATGGCGTAGCCGCACCCAGGGGGAGAGCCCGAGGCTCTGCGCCGCCTCCCACTGGCCACGGGGGATGGCGGCCAGCCCGGCGCGGACGATCTCGGCGACGAAGGCGGCGCTGATCATGCCAACGCAGAGGGTGCCTGAGATGAGGTTTTCCCAGCGGGCAGGTGGGCCAAACAGCGCCTCTTGCCAAGGGGAGAGCGAAACGGTGCCGAGCCAGCGGGAGAGGCCGCTCGCGGGCAGCAGCTGGTTGGCGATAAAAAAGTAGAAGATGAAGATAAAGACCAGCGGTGGCAGATTGCGGATCAGCTGGATAAACAGGGTCGCGGGCATCACCAGCCAGGGGCGGCGGCTGAAGGCGGCTACCCCCAGCGCAGTGCCGAGCAGCAGCGCCAGCACCATGCCGAGTAGGGCGATGCGCAAGGTGGTGAGCAGACCGCTGAAAAAGTAGGGTAACTCGCCGTGAGGGCCGGGGGTGAACAGCAGGTCGAAGGCTTCATGCCAGCGCCACTGATAGGCCACCCCGATGTGCAAGCGGCTGACCAGCCAGAGACCAGCCAGCAGCAGGAGCAGGGCGATCACCCCATCCAGCCAGTTGATGCGCCGGACGGTCTGTTTGAGGGCAATCAGCATCAGGGGTTGGCGACCTGCGCTTCCCACGCCAGCGACTTGAACCAGTAGTCATGGCGCGCTTTGAGCCAGCCATCGGCCTGACGGGCGGCGATCCACTCGTTGAACTGTTCAGCCAGGGCATCATCCCCCTTGCGCAGGGCAAACCCTTCACTCCCCTCTGCCAGCGGTTTGGCAAACGGCATAAAGAGGGCATCCGGGTGGCGCAGCGCTTCCTGCTCCGGTTTGGGTGAGGAGGAGAGGGCGCCGTGGGCGCGGCCGTTCAGCACCTCCTGAAACACCTGTGACTCGTCATCAAACTGGCGCAGGGTGGCCTTGGGGAAGTGCGCTTTGGCCACCTGTACCGGCGAAGCGCCACGACGTACCGCCAGGATCACTCCGCGCTGGTTGAAGTCCGCCACGGTTTTCTTCTCTTTGGCCATGGTGCTGGCGGCGGCCAGCTGCACCCCCGAGTGGGAGTAGGCCTGGGTGAAACGCACGCTCTTCTCCCGCTCGGGGGTGATGGTGAGGCCGCCGATGATGACGTCATATTTTTTCGCCAGCAGGGAGGGGATGATGCCATCCCAGGCGGTGGGGACGAACTCCACCTGCCAGCCGTTGTCGGTGGCGAGGCGACGGGCCACGTCAATCTCGAAACCGATCAGGGCGCCCTGCTTGTCGCGCATCGCCCAAGGGGCGAAGGTGGACATGCCGACCCGCAGGGTACCGCTCTGCTCGATCTGCGCCTGGGTGGATGATGGCTCTTCTGCCTGGGCAAATTGCGCAAGGGCAAACAGGGTAGTAAACAGCATGGCTGCGCCCGACAGGGCGGTTTTGAACGATAAATTCATGGTTAGCGTCCTTGTTGATCCGGATCCAGATGACGGGCCAGCGCCCGTGAACAGGCTGACAGCGTCAGGGTTAACAGCAAATAGAGGGTGGCTACGGTGAACCACACCTCAAAGGTCAGAAACGTATCGGCAACCAGAGTACGCCCTTCGTTGGTCAGATCGAAGATGGCGATCACACTCACCAGCGCCGAATGTTTGATAAGCGACACCAGTTCGTTGGTGAGCGGCGGCAAGGTGATGCGCACCAACTGCGGCAGGATCACCTTTCTCAGGGTGATGGCTCGCGACAAGCCAAGCGAGCGGGCCGCCTCCCACTGCCCTTTGGGAATGGCCTGGATTCCTGCGCGCAACACCTCGGCGGTGAAGGCCCCCTGATAGAGGGAGAGGCTCAACACGGCGCAGGCAAGGGGGGCTAATCCCAGCATGGGGCCCAGCAAGAAATAGAGAATATAGAGCTGCACCAGCTGGGGCGTGGTGCGCACCAGCGCCAGATAGGCGATGGCGAGCCAGGGGCCGAGCCGGGAGGGGAGCAGCCGCAGGCTGACCACGCACACCCCGATTGCCAGAGTGCCCAGCAGACTGAGCAGTGCCACCTGCAGGGTGACCAGCAGGCCGTTTAGCAGGGGGCCCGCATAAAAGGTTCCCTCATCCCACTCGCCGAGAAAGGGCAATATGCGATGCCATTGCCACTCATAACCCATCTGGCGAGCGCCGCTGTAGAGCGTCCAACCGAGCAACAGAGACAACACTGTGATGCCTGACAGCCAGCCGAGCAGTCGGGGGCGTTTGAGCCTAGCCATGATAGCTGAGTACCTGTTCGAGGAAAGCTTGGGTACGCGGGTGCCGGGGGGCGCTGAACAGCTGGGCGGGCGGGGCCGATTCGATGATCTTGCCTTCGTCCATAAAGAGCACCCGATCTGCCACCTGACGGGCAAAACCCATCTCGTGGGTGACGCAGATAAGGGTCATTCCCTCGTCAGCCAGCTCGCGGATCACATCGAGCACTTCGCGGATCATCTCGGGGTCGAGGGCGGAGGTGGGCTCGTCAAACAGCATCAGTTCGGGTTGCATGCAGAGGGAGCGGGCGATGGCGACCCGCTGCTGCTGGCCGCCGGAGAGCTGGTGGGGGTACTTGTCGGCCTGCGCCTGAATGCGCACCCGCTCGAGCAGTCCGAGCGCCCGGGCTTTGGCCTCCTGAGGGTGCAACCCCAGGGTATGCACCGGCGCCACCATCAGGTTTTCCAGCACCGTCATATGGGGGAAGAGGTTGAACTGCTGAAACACCATGCCGACCCGACCTTGCAGGAGGCGCAGGTAGGCGGGGGTCACCGGCTCGCCAAACAGGAACAGCTGGCCGCCGTCGATCCCCTCCAGCCCGTTGATTGTGCGGATCAGCGTCGATTTCCCCGAGCCTGACGGGCCACAGATGACCCACTTCTCTCCCCGTTCAATGGTGAGATCGATGTGATGAAGAGCCTGAAAGTCGCCATAGAATTTGTCGACGCCACAAAAGCGCACACAGGGTTGCGAGCTGGTCAAGACGCGGGTTCCACTGAGAATCATTTACGCCATGGTATTGATTTTATAGGGGGATGACAAAGAAAACTCCCTTGTCAGCATCCTGATGGCTATTCACAATGGCGCCATTTCGTGATGACAGGAGCTTTTCATGCGTATTACATCCTTGCTTGCCGATTCGCAGGTGCAGCTGTTGATGCCGCCAGCGGTTCGCTATCGCTGCGTCATTTTTCTGCTGTTGCTGGTGAGTTGGGGCGTGGTGGCAGCCTCCTTGTGGGATGGCTGGGGCGCCATGGCGCTGCTCAACTGGGTGGGCGTGGTCTTTGGTGGCATCACCGGGATCATGGTGTCGCTGCCCCGCAGCTGGCAGCCCTGGCGGCTTGCGGAGTTGGGCTGGGATGAACAGCATATCTATCTGCTCAATGGCAACAAGGATGAAGCGCTGGCGCTGCCGCGCAGTCAGCTGGTAGCGCTTGAGCGGGAGCGGCGAGTGGGCCATGACGGTCAGTGGCTCGACTTCAGCCTCGATCTGCAACTGAGTGAAGAGGAGCTGGCGGCGGCCATGGCCTTGCTGGATCTCAAGGCGGGGGAGTTGCATCTGGTGAGCCCGTCGGTCTATCGCTTCGGCTTTAAACGGGCCTGGCACGGTCGCCGGATGCTGGCGCAACGGTTGTCAGATCTGCAAGCGGCCTGAATCGACTATTTTCTCGACAATTCCCGGCAAAGCTCAGATACTGCCAGTGACTCGAATTGATCTTGTCTGCACTGTTCACCCAAGAGATCAATCACTTGACGACAGTGTGGAGAAGGCCACGGCATGAAGCCATGGCAGGTCCGGCATAGGGGTTGTGCCCTTACCGTTATGCTGGGAATTGCATAGAGAAGGCACCTTGAATCGAGAGTGGATGGCATGAAGATTTACGTAGGAAATCTGTCGTACCGGATGACGGCCGACGAACTGAAAACCCTGTTCAGCCAGTTTGGACAGGTCGACAAGGTTGATATCATCATCGACCGCGATACCGGCCAGTCAAAGGGGTTTGGTTTTATTGAAATGCCGGTCAATGGTGATGCCGAAAAGGCCATCGCCGGTCTGCATGGCACTGAAGTCGGTGGCCGTACCATCACCGTCAACCAGGCCAAACCGAAGACAGATGCTCCTCGTGGTCGCCCGCAACAGCGCCACCGCTAAGGTGCCTCGGCAATGAAAAACGGCATGGGTTTCCCCCATGCCGTTTTTGTTTCTGGACGTTTTGCTGTGATCAGGGGACGTCGTAGCCGAGCGCCGCTTTGCGGATGCGGAACCACTGCTGGCGATTGAGGGCGATGGATTCGGCAGCCACGGCGGCAGCAATCCGCTCCCGCTTGCCGGAGCCAATCAATGGCAGCGGCTGGCTTGGCAGCATCATCACCCAGGCGTAGACCACCTGCTCGATAGTCTGGGCACCGACTTCCTGGCGGATCTGCTCCAGCTCGGCACGCAGCGGGGCATAGGCGTCATCGCTGAACAGTCGGCCGCCGCCGAGACATGACCAGGCCATCGGCTTGATACCAAGCTGCTGGCACTGATCCAGGGTGCCATCAAGGGTCCCTTCCTGATGGAGCGGTGAGATCTCCAGCTGGTTGGTGACCAGCGGGAAGGGAAGGCGCGATTGCAGCAGTTCGAACTGACGAGCGGTGAAGTTGGATACCCCGGCGTGTTTGATCTTGCCCGCCTGTTTCAGGGTGATAAAGGCGTCGGCCACTTCATCGGCGTTCATCAGGGGATCCGGGCGGTGGATCAGCAGCAAGTCCAGATGGTCGGTGCCGAGTTTGCGCAGCGAGGCCTCGGCGCTGGCGATGATATGACCCTTGCCGGTGTTGTAGTGGTTGAGGGCATGCTCCGGCTTGGCGGTGAGGGCGATGCCGCATTTGCTGACGATCTCCATTCGATCGCGCAGTGAGGGCTCAAGGCGCAGGGCGTGGCCAAAGGCCTCTTCGCACTGATAGCCGCCATAGATATCGGCGTGATCGATGGTGGTGACCCCCAGATCCAGATGATATTTCATCAGACTGAGCAGGGCCGCCGGGGATAGCTGCCACTCCATCAGGCGCCAGTAACCCATGATGAGGCGAGAGAAGGTGGGGCCTTGCGGATGCAGTGCGACACGGGATACAGACATGGTTGACTCCTTGAAAAACGCGATGCGAAAACGATGTGCAATATAGATGACAGCGGGCATCTTGGCGCCATGTGGCTGGCAAAGCAATCATGGGCAGTGGCATGATTCGAACTTTGGTTCTGACCGCAGAGTAGGGAGAGTTGGATGGAAGGATTTGCCGAGCGCTTGCAGAGTCTGATCGGGGAGATGAGCGTGAGCGCCTTTGCCCGCAAGGTGGGGCTCAGTGAAGCGCTGATCCGCAAATATTTGAAGGGGGCCGAGCCTGGCCTGGTGCGGGCCAACCAGATCGCCATGGGGGCCAACTGCTCGCTGGAGTGGCTGGCAACCGGCTGCGGTTATCTCTACCGTCAGGCGGAAGTGGTGGACAGGGAGGCGCTGGCGGCGGCGCAGCAACTGCTGGGCGAGCAGCAACCCGGGGTTGGGCTGCCCGATGAGGAGGCGCTGGTCACCCTGCTCGCCTATTACCAGTTTTTGCGCACCCACAAGAAAGCGGACGGTTTTCTCGACTTAGCGCTGGCGCGGGAGTTTGGTCGCCATCTGGGGGAAGCGTGATGAGGGGCATATTACCCTTTGGTCGTGTCACGGCCGGTTGATTATTCTGATACGCTCTAAGCAAGATAACTCTCCATGGAATGGGCGATGAGCTACTTGATCCTCGGAAGCGGTGCGCTGGGCTCGGCGCTGGCAAGAGAGCTGATGGCAAGGGGGGAATCCTTCCTGCTGGCCGGGCGCACCTATCCAAAAGGGATCGAGATGGGGGCCTTCTTCCCGCTGCAAGAGGTGGACGCCATCTCGTTCGATGCCCTGTTTACCCTCTACGACACCGATCCGCTCCCCACTGTGGTGATCAACACCATCGGCGTGTTGCACGATGTCAGCTTTATGCCGGAGCGGCGGGTCGAAGAGGTGCACCCCAAGTGGCTGTGCGACAGTCTGCTGGCCAATGCCTGGCCAACGCTGGCGCTGGCTGCCCGTTTCAGCCGGTTGATGGGCAATGACCATCCGCTGTGGCTCTGCGCCATCTCCGATCTGGCGGGCTCCATCACCGCAAATCAGGAGGGGGGACGTTACAGCTACCGGATGAGCAAGGCGGCCCTCGACATGGGGGTGAAAACCCTGGCCCTCGAGTGGGCGCAACGTTTCCCGCAAGCGGGGGTGGTGGCGGTGGCGCCCGGCTTGATGGACTCCCCGATGAATACCCCCTTTCTGAGCGAGTTGCCTGCGGAGCAATTGCAGGATCCTGCCGAGGTGGCGGTGAAACTGCTCAATCTCATCAAGGGGTTATCGTTGACTCAATCGGGCCAGCTAGTGGATCTCAACGGTCAGCCGCTGCCCTGGTAAATCTCGCTAACGGCTTCGCCAGACGCCCATTCGCTTCACATTCTGCTCATGCGCCCCTTGCCAAGCGAGGGGCGCATGGCTAACGTCACTCTCCTGTTTCAGGAGGGATCTCATGCGCTATATCGATTTACGAAGTGACACCGTCACCCAGCCTACTGATGCCATGCGTCAGGCCATGCTCCACGCCGAAGTCGGTGACGATGTCTATGGTGAAGATCCGGGCGTCAACGCGCTGGAGGCCCATGGGGCCAGATTGCTGGGCAAACAGGCGGCGCTGTTTGTGCCGTCCGGCACCATGTCCAACCTGCTGGCGGTGATGAGCCACTGTCAGCGCGGTGAAGGGGCCATACTGGGATCCGCCGCTCACATATATCGTTACGAAGCGCAGGGGAGTGCCGTGCTGGGCTCCGTGGCCCTGCAACCCTTGCCGATGCAGCGTGACGGCACGCTGGCCTTCGATGATATCAAGGCGGCGCTGGCGCCTGATGATGCCCACTTCGTCCAGACTCGCCTGATCTGCCTTGAGAACACCCACAATGGCAAGGTGCTGCCGCTCTCCTATCTGCAGGAGATGGGGGCATTCGTTGCCGAACGCGGCTTGAAGCTTCATCTCGATGGTGCCCGGCTGTTTAACGCCGCCGTAGCCAGCGAGACAGCGGCCGCGGTGATCGCCGCGCCGTTTGACAGCATCTCGATCTGCCTCTCCAAGGGGCTGGGTGCACCGGTTGGCTCGCTGCTGGTGGGCAGTCACGACTTCATCGCCCGTGCGCGCCGCCTGCGCAAGATGCTGGGGGGTGGTATGCGCCAGGCCGGCATTCTGGCGCAAGCGGGCCTGTTTGCCCTCGAGCAGCATGTGGCCCGCTTGGCCGATGATCACCGTCGTGCCAAACGGTTGGCCGAAGGGCTGGCGGCACTGCCGGGTATCGAGCTCGACCTCTCGCTGGTGCAGAGCAACATGGTGTTCCTGCGGCTGAGTGAGGGGGAATCAGCCCCTCTGCTCGCTTTTATGAAGGAGCGGGGGATCCTCTTCTCCGGTTACGGCGAACTGCGGCTGGTGACTCATCTGCAGATCAACGATGACGATATCGAAGAGGTGATCGACGCCTTCACCGAGTATCTCGGGGCGCGTTGAGACGGCTTGGTGAGGTAGCCGTTATCCCGATACTTGTTGATACCGAAACAACAGAGGGCGCCGCGGCGCCCTCTGTTTTTGGGTTGTTTACAGCAGGCTTAAACCTGCCGCTGACCGCTCATCAGCATGGCCTCATCGGTGGCGTCGTAGATCATCACCGCGATATGGGTCACCTGACCGCCGAAATCGGCCAGTGGAACCAGCGTCAGGTTCTGGAACATGTGGGGGGCCGAGCCGGTAATGGGGCGATAGTTGGAGAAACGCAGCAGGTAGGGCTTCTGCTCCCAGGTGCTGAAGGCGCGGTTGTTGAGCTTGAAGACCATGTTGGCTTTGCGCTCGAACCAGGCTCTGTCCACATCGGGGAACAGCTCGAACAGTACGCCGTCGCGCACTTCACCGGCCAGTCGGCCGCTGTGGCTCTCCATAAAGCCGTTCCACACCTGAACCTTATACTCCTTGTCGAGCACCACCAGGCCTACGTCCAGGTTCTGGACTATGTTCATCAGCCAATGAAATTCACGGATTTCCATAGTCACTCCTAGAGCATGTGCATGATTTTGTTGTTCATGGTGGCGATGGAATCTTCGGTAAACAGCAGCAGCAGATCACACTGCACCGCGTAATCCTGGATCCGGTAGTTGATCTCGATGGCGAGCGTGCGGCGCCAGCGACTCTTGTTGGTGTTGATCAGCTCGTTGATGGGTCTGTGCTGGCCGAGCACCACCGGGTGGCCCTGACTGAAGGGGGTATCGAGCTGGTTGGCGTAGCCACGCAGGAAGGCGCCGATCAGCACGTTGGCGGTATCCATCAGCAGCTCCAGTTCGGCGGTGCGATCCAGCGTCCCCTGATGGTTCATCAGCTTGGCCAAATCCTTGAAGCTGGAGTCATGGAACAGGATCAGCGCTTCGCCGGCGATCCCCGCCCCGATAAAGCCCTGACAGACGGCGGAGAGGGTATCCGAATCCGCGGCCGCCGAGAGGGCCATGTGCAGCTCGGAGACTTCCAGCACGTTGACGTTGGGGATGGGCAGCACCACGAAGGCGTTGAGCAGACGGGCCAGCAAGTCGGCCGCCTGACCCATGGAGACGTTGGCCAGCTCCTGATAGACATCGCGGATTTCGGGGGTGATCTTGACGCCCGCATCGGCTATCACGCCGCTGGGCAACGGCTCGGTGGCGCTTGGCAAACCGCTCGGGGCGGCACTCCAGAAGCCGTTTTGTTTGAGCAGGGCGAGCAGAGTATCGGGGGCGGCGGGTTTCTTGATGAAATCGAGCGCCCCCAGCCCCATGACCCGCTGATAGGCTTCCGGCTGGATGTCGCCGGAGACCACGAATACCTTGCTACGCAGCCCCTCCCGCTGGAGGGTCTCCAGCACGCCGTAACCGTCCATCTCCGGCATGGTCAGATCGAGGAAGATGAGATCGCCATGACCCATCAGCACCTGTTCGATCCCTTCGAGACCATTGGCTGCGTAGTGCAAATCGACTTTCCAGTCGGCCGGGAGTGCCCGTGCCAGCTGTTTGCGGGCGAACCCGGAGTCATCACATATCAATACATTCATGGCGTTAGGCAGGCTCTGTTGGCAAGGGTTGCTATAAGTGTGGCCCGCTAACGGTCAGATGCAATGAGTGAGGGTGTCACCTTGTGAAAATTGGTTGTCCCATTGCCGGTTGCGATAGCGCGCTGAGTATTTTTCAACAAATTCAACGAACATCTTAACACGCAACGGCGCAAACTGGTGTTGGCAACACAACATGTAGAAGGGGCGATTGCCGGTTTGCCAGTCGGTCAATACCGGCACCAACTGCTCGTCATGAAGGAAGTTGTTCAGATAGTGCAAGGGGGCGTTGACGATCCCCAGATGGCGCCGGGCTGCGCGCACCGCGGCCTGGGTCTGGTTGACGGTCAGCTTGGCGCTGCGTTTGACGCAGACGCTCTGGCCATCCTTGTCGGTCAGCTGCCAATGCTGGTGCGGCCAGCAGTAGATGAGATCGTGATCTTCCAGCTGGTTGGGGTGAGACGGGGTCCCCTTCTTGGTCAGATAGAGCGGCGAGGCAAACAGGCCGTACTCGATATGACCGAGACAGATCGCATTGGGCAGGGATTGGGGCAGCTCACCGTTGAAAAAGACCAGATCCCGATCATTGTCGAACAGGTGCTGGTGATCATTGGTCTGGGTGATGTCGAACTGCACCTCGGGATAGTGTAGTCCGAATTCGGCCAGCATATCGATGAGGATGGTGTTGGAGAGCGCGATCGGCGCCGCTACCCGGATAAGCCCGGTGATATCGGCCTCTTTACCCTGGATCTCGCTGGTGGCCTGTTCGATTTGGGCTAGCGGCGTGCAGAGGCGCTCATAGTATCTGAGCCCCTCATCGGTAAGGCGGAGCTTGCGGGTAGAGCGATGTAGCAGGGAGCAACCCAGTTGCTCTTCCAGCTGGGAAATGCGTCGACTGATGGTGCCTGTTGGCATGCCCAGTGCGGCGGCAGCGTGGGAGAATCCTCCCTCTTGCACCACCTTGACGAACAGGTAGAACTCTTCGATGTGCTTCATAAACGCTGTTCTGGGTGTAACAAGGGGGCAACCATAAAAAGAGCGTTCCGGGTTGGCAAGGGTAATTCAGCGTTTAATTGATCTGGATTCGATTTCTGCTGATACCAGTTTTCGACTCTTCGTTCACACTCCTGCTACCTGCTCGCTTGCGCTCATCACTATGCGCGCGTCAACCCGTCCCGGTCAGCGACACCGTTCAAGGCGGCCAAACGCAGTGGTCACGGGGCGAATCTGAGGGTGAGGAGGGGGCAAAAGTCAGCCAGATCTGCCTCACCGAGCTGTTTCTCCTTTTTGAAGAATGTGACCAAGGTCATATATTCGGTTTTTGCATACCGACCATGGAAAAAACCATCCTGGATATATCTGTTCCTCCCGGGCGCACTATTTTTGTCCATCTTGGTGGTTTTTTGGCTGTTTACCCACCCACTTGGTTAATTAATGAAAGCTTTGTGGCAATGAATGACGACTATTTCTGTCGTTGATTTAATTGTTAATAGTTGTGTTGTTGCAGCGAATAATGAATTTGTGTTTCAAGGTCTCGAGTGGGTAGCTCTTAGTACTTGTTTTTACTGGGGAAAAAAGATAAAAATCGACAGTGTGATTTGTTCTGATTAACAGGTTGTTTGGCTGAGTCCGTTTCTGTATTTCAGGATATGCTCCCCCTGTTGCTCATGTCTGAAATAGTGTTGTCTGCTCTTGGCCATGTTAAAAAAGATGATGGCCGGGAGGTGTTCGCACCTTGCATTCTCCATCTAGCGGTTTGCTAGATCTGTTTTTAACCAGTGACCATCCCGCATGAATGACCTTGACCAGATGAATACGCTTGACGAACGGTTACTGAAGACGATGGATGTTCTGCATACCCCGATCTGGGTCTATGACATCGAGCATCATCGTATTTTCTGGGCAAACAGCGCCGCGCTCCCGGTGTGGGAGGCGACCTCACTCGACGAGCTCTGCGCTCGCGACTTTTCTGCCGATATGGCGACCGCCATCGATCTGCTGTTGCAGCGCTATCTGGGGGATTTCCAGCAGGGGCGCAGTTACAACGAGTGGTGGACCCTCTCCCCGAAGGGGGTCAAGAAGCAGATCTATCTGCGCCTCTCCGGCATTCAGCTGGCTGGTCGTCTGATGATGATGACCGAGGCGGTGCTCGACTCCGATGCCCTCTATCAGGAGTCATCTCTGGCGAGCGGCGATACCCTGGCCAGCCTGTTTGATAGCAAGGGCAATTTCGAGAGCGGTAACTACCACTTCGAGATCTGTTTCGGTCAACAGGTTGCCCGGCTCTCCCAGGTCTTCTCCGGTAATGACGACAGCTTTTACCAGAAGCTCTCCCGCCTCGATGAGGTGGTGACCGAGGGAGAGTGCCGCACCCTCAAAGGGATGCGCTGGTTCCAGTATCAGTTCCGCTATATCCAGCAGGGTGCCCGCATTCTGCTCACCATGCGCGATATCACCGACCGCAAACTCGAGGAGCTGGAGCATCGCCACCTCGCCTGGCACGACTCCCTGACTGGCCTGCTCAACCGTTATGGTTTGATGAAATCCCTCGAGGCCTATTGCGGTCTGGGTGAGCGTTTCGCGCTGGTGTTCATGGATCTGGACAACTTCAAGCTGGTCAACGACAACTACGGCCACAAGGCGGGAGATCGCCTGCTGGAGCGCGTTGCCGGTCGCCTCAAGCAGATTTGCCCGCGGGATGTGGAGCTGGCTCGCCTCGGTGGCGACGAGTTCACTGCGCTGGTGCCGCTGGGCAACCAGGGGGATCGGGCGCAAGAGGTGGCCGATCAGATGCTCTCCCAGATGACCAAACCGCTGCAACTGAGCGGGCTGCCGGAGGTGACCATTGGCGGCAGTATCGGCATTGCCATCTATCCCGATGATGCCGATGACGGGGACAACCTCATCACCCGTGCCGACATGGCGATGTATCAGGCCAAACAGATGGGGCGGCTGCGCTGGCAGCGTTTCACCCCCAGCATGCAGCAGACCCTGCAGCGCAAGCTCAACCTCAAGCAGTTTCTGGCCAAGGCCATCGGTCGTCAGGAGCTGAGTCTCTGTTACCAGCCACAGGTCGATGCCGCCAAAAAGCGCCTGATCGGTTACGAGGCGCTGTTGCGCTGGTACAACCCGGTGCTGGGCCATGTCTCGCCGGTGGAGTTTATCCCGCTGGCCGAAGAGATGGGGCTGATCCGCGAGATCGGCAGTTGGGTGCTCTCCACCGCGTTGGCCCAGATGGCAAGCTGGCAGAAGCGTTTCCAGCAGCGGGTGCCGGTTTCCGTCAACCTCTCCGGTTTCCAGCTCTCGTCGGCGCTGCCCGGGCAAGTTCGCCAGCAGCTGGAGCTGCACGGGGTGGATGCCTCCCTGTTGACACTGGAGCTGACCGAAACCGTGCTGATGCTGGATATGAAGGGGTGCCTCGGCATCCTCGATGATTTGAGCGAGCAGGGGATCAAGATTGCCATCGACGATTTCGGCACCGGCTACTCCTCGCTGGCCTACCTCAACCGCTTGCCGATCAACAATATCAAGCTGGATCGATCCTTCGTGGTCGGTCTCAACTTGCCGGTGATCCGGGCGACTGCGGCCATGGCCACCAATTTGGGGTTGGGGATTATGGCGGAAGGGGTGGAGGAGCCTCACGAGCTGGCAGCCCTGCAGACCCAGGGGTGCCATGTGTTCCAGGGGTATCTGTTCAGCAAGCCGCTGACGGTGGCGCAAGTCGAGGCGAGCGGCTTCGTGGTGGAGTGTCAGGTTGGGCGTTATCCACTACTTAATGCTGTAATGGCAGAGTAACAAGTGTGCGTTAGGCCACAATTTGGGATTTTATCCCGCCGTATTTAATCAATATTAATCATCTTTTTGCGGCCCGTCATGAGACGGATTGGCAGGAATTGTTAGCATGCGAGCTCATTTCTAGGGAAAGGAGTATCGCAATAATGAGTCATGCTGCTGTCAATGACCGTCCGGCCAGCTCTCCCAAGGGCTGGCTGAACCGTTTCCTCAATGGCGTCGAGAAAGCCGGGAACAAATTACCCGACCCCGCCATGCTGTTCCTCTACGCCTTGCTGATCGTCTGGGTCGGCTCCTGGGTGCTGTCACAATTCCAGTTTGATCTGGTCAATCCCCGCACCGGGGAGGCCGTGGTGGTCAACAACCTGCTGACCGGCGCCGGTCTGGCCGGGTTTCTCTCCACCATGGTGACTACCTTCACCGGCTTTGCACCTCTTGGTATTGTGCTGGTGGCCATGCTGGGGGTCGGGGTGGCCGAGCAGTCCGGTTTTATCAATACCGGTCTGAAAAAATTGCTGAAAGTGACGCCTGCCCGTTTTCTCACCCCCATGCTGATCCTGGTGGCGATCGTCAGCCATACCGCCGCAGATGCGGGTTATGTGCTGGTGATCCCCATTGGCGGCATCATCTTCCACGCGGCCGGGCGCCATCCGCTGGCGGGGATCGCCGCCGCCTTTGCCGGCGTCTCCGGCGGTTTTGCCGCCAACTTCCTGCCCTCCGGCGGGGATGCGTTGCTGCAGGGCTTTACCCAGTCCGCCGCCCAGATCCTCGACCCCGAGTACATGGTCAACACCCTGTGCAACATCATCTTTACCGGTGCCTCTTCGCTGCTGATCATCTGCGTCGGCTGGTTTATTACCGAGAAGGTTGTGGAGCCGCGCCTCAAGCATGTCGCGCTCAACGAGGATCTGGAGAGTGCCGACGAGATGGGGCGCTACAGCGCGCAAGAGAGCCGGGCCTTCAACTGGGCCGGGTTTGCCATGCTGGCAGCCATCGTGCTGTTGGCGCTGGCGCTCTCCCCGAGCGATTCGCCGCTGCGTGCCGCCGATGGTTCCCTGACCACCTTCGCCGCGCCGGTGATGAAGTCCATCGTACCGCTCATCTTCCTGCTCTTTATCCTGCCCGGGATTGTCTACGGCTTTGTCGCAGGCAGCTTCAAGAGTGGCAAGGATGTGATCGACGCCATGTCGGCCACCATGAACAAGATGGGCTCCTACATGGTGATGGCCTTCTTCTGCGCGCTCTTTATCAAGGCGTTTGGCGACTCCAATCTGGGCACCCTGCTGGCGCTCTCCGGCGCCGAAGTGCTCCATGCGCTGGCGCTGCCCGGTGAGGTGACCATCGTCGGGATGATCCTGCTCACCGCCAGCGTCAATCTGGTGGTGGGGTCGGCCTCGGCCAAGTGGGCGCTGATCAGCCCGATCCTGGTGCCCATGCTGATGGCGGTGGGGATCTCCCCCGAGCTGACCCAGGCGGCCTACCGGGTCGGGGATTCTGCCTCCAACATCATCACCCCGCTGATGGTCTTCTTCCCGCTGGTGGTGGTCTATTGCCAGCAGTATGTGAAGAGCACCGGGATCGGTACTCTGGTCTCCATGATGCTGCCGTATTCGCTGGCCTTCCTGGTGAGCTGGACCATCTTCCTGCTGCTTTACTGGGCGCTCGGCTTCCCGCTCGGGTTGCAAGCCCCTTACGTCTATCCGGCCCCTTAAGCCGGGTGTGCGAGGGAGCCTTGGGCTCCCTCGTTTTTTTCGTTATGGTGTTACCTCATTTTGGAGGTGCCATGAATCAGACCATCGATCTTATCCTTTCCCATCGCTCTATTCGTCAGTTCACAGTCGAGCCGATCGCCCCGCAGCAGCTGGATGCCATTCTCGCCGCCGCCCAGTCAGCCTCGACCTCGAGCTTCTTGCAGGTGACCAGCATTGTGCGAGTCAGCGAGCCCGAGGCGCGTCAGCAGCTGGCCGTGCTGGCGGGCAATCAGCCTTATGTGGTGCAGGCAGCCGAGTTTCTGGTGTTCTGCGCCGATTACCATCGTCACAGCCAGATCGTGCCTGAGGCCCATACCGGTTATGCGGAGCAGCTGCTGATCGGTGCCATCGACGGCGCCCTGATGGCGCAAAATGCCCTGCTGGCGGCGCAGTCGCTGGGGCTGGGCGGGGTCTATATCGGCGGCATTCGCAACCATCCGGCCGAGGTGAGCGAGCTGCTCGGCTTGCCCCATCAGGTGATCCCGCTGTTTGGACTATGCCTTGGCCATCCTGCCCAGCAGCCGGAGCAGAAACCCCGTCTGCCCAGGGGGTTGGTGGTGCATCAGGAGCGCTACCGGCACGAGCTGGATCGCGACCTACTGGCTCAATACGATCAGCAGATCGCGGACTACTATCAGGCCCGCAGCAGCAACAACAAGCAGCAGACCTGGAGTGGCCAGATCCGCGCCATTCTGGGCAAGGAGTCCCGTCCTTTCATGCTGGGCTTCCTGCAATCACGGGGCTTTAACCTCAAGTAATGGCGCTGATGGGCGATACTATGGGGAGATGACCACCATGGTCATCATCCCCTGATCCTGCAATCTCTCCCTGAGACCGGGGGCACAGCTTGGCGACAAATCGTGGGCAAGGGGGGATCTGCAGGCTACCTTAAGTGGGTAAGCTGTTGTAGGATCACGCAATTGGATAGGAACAGGGGTTTGGACATCCTATGATTTTAACTTTGGTATTGCTGTCTATCGGCGCACTCCTGTTTTTGGTTATCGCCTATAACGTGGTGCAGCAATATAAGCAGAAGGCAGAAGCGGAAAAGCGTCACGCCATTGCCAGACACAAGACGGTGGCCGACGAGACCGAAGAGGTGCTGCTGAACGTCAATCTGGTGCCTTTCTCCAAGAACATGGTGTTGCTGTTGCAGCACCGGATCCTCGATGCCTATCGCGCCATCGTGCAGGTGATGCCCAACAACCAGATCAAACAGCGCATCGCCGATGTGCAGATCCAGATCAAGAACGTGCAGGAAAATTACAGCAGTCAGGATGAAGGGCACTTCAAAACGCCGGAGTCCGACCGTCAGGCGATCCAGATGTTGCAGCTGGTCAAGAAGCTGCGGGCGGTGCTGCGTGTCGAGCACAACAAGGGCAAGATTGACCCGCAGGGGTTCGCCCAGGAAGAGCGCCGCCTCGAGCTGATGCAGCTCAAGATCAATATCTCCAATCTGGTCAAGCGGGCGATGGATGCTCGCATTCAGGGCCAATATGGCACTTGCCGCCAGCTCTATACCAAGGGCCTGTCGGCGATGGCGAGCGTGGCTGACAAGGATCCCTATCTGCTGGCCCGTGAAGAGGATATGCGTCAGGGGCTCAAGGAGCTGGAAGAGCTGCAACAGCAGAACAGCGCGCAGGATCTGCAAAACATCAAGGACAAGGAAGCCGACGAGCTCGATGTCCTGTTTCAACCCAAGAAGAAATGGTAAGCATGTCTCATCCACTCGATTCCACACTGGGGCCCATGGCCCCATTTGTTTCTCAGCTGTTGGCCGAACTGGCCGCCACTGGCATCAATATTCCCCAGCCAACGGTCGATCACCTCTGTTATCGGGCGGCCACCTTGCCGGAGTATCGCGCGCGATGCGCTGTGCTGGCAGAGGCGGGCACCTTGCTGGTGGAGGGGATGATCGGCGGTCGTCCCATCGCCACTTATCAGTTGCATCAGCCGCTGCTGGTCGGTGAGGTGCAGGTACCCTGTATCGAACTGGCGGCGCCGAAACCGGGTCGTGTCCATCAGGCCGGACTGGAGCATATCGAACTGGTGGTCGCCTCACTGCAGGAGCTGGTGGCTCGCTATCCCGGGCTGCCGTGCAAAACCGGCAACATGCAAGATACCCGCAACCCCGATATTGGCCTGATGTTGCCCTCCGGTCAGATCAAGTTTCACCTGCGCCCGCTGGCAGAGGTGATCGCCGAAGAGGTGGCGACCGGCTCTGTGGTGGCGGTGCCTGCGGATTATTTCGAGCAGGAGTGATCCTGCGCACAATGCCGAGCGAGCCTGACAGGTTCGTAAATAGCGCAGCAAAAGGGGTCACTGGTGTGACCCCTTTTGCTATCTGGCGGTACTTGGTAGCGAGATAGTGATCTGCTCGTGGGTGACCCTGGTTGCACGGATCCCGTTACCCGTGCCGGTGGGGCTGCTGGGTGGGCAGTGGCGATTCTGTTCGTTGCTTGAGACGACCGAGCCAGAGGCTCAAGCCTGCCGTCAGGATGAGGACCAGTTCAATTCCCATGACCAGACCGCCCAGCTCACCCCGTTCCCAGAACGGGTGCAAGTAAAGTCCACCCAGACTGGCACCCAGATAGTAGGCCACCAGATAGAGGGAGGAGGCGAGGGCCCGGTTGTGTTCGACATGATGACCCACCCAGGCACTGGCGCAGGCGTGTGCAATAAAAAAGCCGAAGCTGGAGATCAGCAAGCCACTCAGGATCCCAAGCAGACTGCCCTGCAGCAGCCACAGACTGCCGATGGCCATCAGCGCGATCCCGACCAGCAGCATCCGTTGTGCCCCCCAGCGGTTGGCAAAGCGGCCGCTCAGGGAGGAGGCCACCGTCCCCGAAAGATAGGTGAGAAACAGCATGCCGAGCCATTGAGTGGGCAGGGAGAAGGGGGGCTTGGCCAGCAGGAAGGTGAGATAGCTGAACTGGTTCAGAAACACCATGAAGTTAAGTCCCCCGATAAGGTAAGCCCCTACCAGCAAGGGGTTGGTCAGGTGTTGCTGCAAGGCGCGGGCAAATTGACCGCGAACGGGGGCGCTTGCCACAAAGCGGGTCTGATGGGGCAGCAGCCAGAAGACCAGCGGCAACAGCGACAGGCTGATAACACCAATCCCCAGAAAGGTGTGCTGCCAGTCGCCAAACCAGCCCGCCAGCAGGCCGCCGACCACCCGACCGGCAATGCCACCGAGGGAGTTGGCTGCAATATAGACCCCCACCGCCGAGAGCAGCGCCCGTTTGCTGAACTCTTCCCCCATATAGGCAATCGCAGTGGCTGGTAACCCGGCCAGCAGCGCCCCCTGCAGGATGCGCAGCAATAGCAGGGAGCTGAACTGTTCAACCAGCGGGATCAACAATGAGAGCATGATGGCCAGGGTGAGGGTGCCCAGCATGACCTGCCGACGGCCATGGCGATCCGCCAGTCTGGCGCAGATCAGCAGGGAGGCGGCGAGGCCCGCGGTACAGCCTGCCAGGGTCCAGCTGGCCGAGAGGGAGTTGACCGAGAAGACCTCGGCAATCAGGGGTAACAGGGGGTGGGTCTGGTAGAGGTTCAGAAACACCAGAAAAGAGCCCAGGCTGAGGGCCAGGGTTGCACGTATCCACTCGCGACTTCCGACTTCAATCATTGCGTATTGTCCTGACAGCTTTTGGTCAGGGTAGAGTCCTTGCGGTTATAAATATAATATATTTAAGTTATCTATCTCATAAGACGAATTGATACATGGATCTGAAACAGCTCACCTATCTGCTGGCGGTCAGGGATGCCGGTTCGTTTACCAAGGCTGCCAACAGCCTGCATGTGGCACAACCTGCCATCAGCATGGCCATCGCCAAACTGGAGCAGCAGCTCGAGTTGCGGCTGTTTGATCGGCAGGACCGGACGGTACGGCTCACCCCGGAGGGGGAGGTGCTCTGTCGCCATGCCGAGCGCCTGCTGTTGCAAATGCATCAGGCCGAGGCCGAGATGGCCGAACTGAAGGGGTTGGAGCGGGGGGAGGTGCGGATCGGGATCCCCTATATGATGGGCTCCTACTATTTTCCCCCTCGTCTGATGGCCTTCAAGCATCGCTATCCCGGGCTCAAGATCCGGGTCGAAGAGGCAGGTACCCGCGAGTTGCTCAGCCGGATGGTGGATGGCTCCCTCGATCTGGCCATCCTCATCACCAGTGATCTGCCGCCCGCCATCGAGGGGGCACATCTGCTAAGCGAAGAGATGTTGATGGTGGTGGGGGACGATCACCCCCTGCGCGGCGAACCGGCCGTGACCCTCTCGCAGTTTTTTGCTCAGGAGTTGGCGCTGTTTCGCCGCGGTTTCTATCACCGCGAGCATATGGAGGCGCAGGCCCAGAGCCTTGGCGTAGAACCCGATATCGCCTTCGAGAGCAATCTCATCCCTCTGCTCAAGGCGGTGGTGCGGCAAGGCTTTGCGGTGACCACCTTCTTGCGGATGGTGCTGGAAGAGGAGCCGGATCTGAGTGGTGTGCCCTTCGACCCGCCCATCTATCTCGATCTCTGTGTGGCGTGGCGGCGTGGCGATCCGCTCTCCATGGCCAATCGTGCCTTGCGAGATTTCCTGCTCAAGGATCGCCCGACCTGATGGCGGCGGGTCATTGCTGAAAATTTGTTACTATTAATGGTGGGTTCGCTTGAGGGCTACACCATGAAACTGCAGCAATTGCGCTATATCGTCGAGGTGGCGAACCACAGGCTGAATCTGTCGGCCACCGCCGAGAGCCTCTTTACCTCCCAGCCCGGGATCAGCAAGCAGGTGCGGATGCTGGAAGATGAACTGGGGATCCAGATCTTCGAGCGCAGTGGCAAACACCTGACCCAGATCACCCCCATCGGTCGGGATGTGATCAAGGTGGCCGCCGAGGTGCTGGACAAGGTCGCCACCATCAAGGTGATGGCCAGGCAGCATGTGCATCCGGAGCAGGGAACCCTCACCATTGCGGCCACTCATCTGCAGGCCCGCTATATCTTGCCCGCCATCCTCAAGGGATTCATGGCCCGCTTTCCCAAAGTTGCCGTAACGGTGATGCAGGGGAGTGCGGCGCAGTGCCGTACTGCCGTGCATGATGGCGCTGCCGATCTGCTGCTGGTGGATGAACCGGAGGAGGGGAGCGATCTGCTGATGCTCCCCTCATTTCAGTGGCAACGGGGCTTGGTGCTGCCAAAGGATCATCCGTTGGCCAAAGCGACATCGCTGACCCCGGCCGAGCTGGTTGAGTTTGCACTGGTGACCGACGGAAGGCCGCTTTCTGCCACTCATGGTAGCGATTGCGCTCATGCCGAGAGCCGGATCGCCTGTTGTGCGAGCGACAGCGATGTGCTCAAGACCTATGTCAGACAAGGGATGGGGATTGGGGTGATGGCAACCTTTGCCTGGGAGCCCCAGCGCGATGGCGATCTGCTGCTCAAGGCGGTGCCCTGGCTACCAGGTGGTGTGGCCGCTATCGGTCTGCGCAGGGGGGCGTTTTTGTGCGGCTATCTGTATGACCTGATTGGACGTCTCGCGCCGCAATTGACCCGGGAGCTGGTCGACCAATACTGCGCTGCCCGCACTGGCGAAGAGCTTGATGCACTGCTGGCCAATCTGACCGTGCCAGTGCGATAGCCTGGGTCGGTATGTGGCTGTCTCAAGAAAAACGCCTCCGAATTGGAGGCGTTTGACGATCTGGCATCCATCAAGGCAGGCTCACTTCTTCAGCATGTGATCCAGCTTGTTGGCCTTGGTCGACAGATAGAACTCGTTGTGGGGATTACGCCCTTCCTGCAACGGCACCCGTTCGGCCACCGGAATGCCGAAGGATTCCATCGCCTTCATCTTGCGCGGGTTGTTGGTCATCAGTTTGAGTGACTTGACCTCAAGCTGCTTGAGCATGTCGGCGCAGATGGTGTAATCGCGCATATCGGCGGCGAAACCCAGGGCCACGTTGGCCTCAACAGTATCGGCACCCTGATCCTGCAGGTGATAGGCACGGATCTTGTTGAGCAAACCGATGCCACGGCCCTCTTGACGCACATACAACAACACGCCACGACCCGCCTTGGCGATATTTTCCATGGCGGCCTGCAACTGGAAACCGCAGTCACAACGCAGACTGAACAGGGCATCGCCGGTCAGGCACTCTGAGTGGATCCGGCCCAGTACAGGCTCTTCACCGGTAATGTCGCCCATCACCAGTGCGGCGTGATCCTTGCCTGTGCCGGTTTCCTGAAAACCTACCAGCGTGAAGGTGCCCCAGGGGGTTGGCAATTTTGATTTGGCCACGAGGGTAACGCTGCTCATAGGTTGCTCCTTACTGCTAACGGCTCAAAAAAGGGGGCCAGTTTAGCGCGCCTTGTCGGCAACGACCATAAGAACAAGTCCCTGCATTGCTTAATGAAATGTCCAGGTAAGAGACAAGCACCGCTGCCCGCCGGGGTTTTGGTCCTTTGTGCGGATTGATGACTGCCAGGCTCACCACATTCGGGTATAATCGGCGCCCATTAACCCACCCCCTCGGGATGGGAGCAACACAGTGCAGGAGAGAAGTTATGCCTCAGATGGCCCCCGTGATGACAATTGATGGCCCCAGTGGCGCAGGAAAAGGCACCTTGTGTCAGCTGCTAGCCGAGAAGCTGGGTTGGCACTTGCTGGACTCGGGCGCCATCTATCGGGTGTTGTCCCTGGCCGCTCTGCATCACGATGTAGCGCTGGACAGTGAAGCCTCATTAGTACCGCTGGCCGCCAATCTGGATGTGCAATTCCAGGTTGAAGGGGATCTGGTCAAGGTGATCCTGGAAGGGGAAGATGTCTCGCGCACCATCCGCACCGAAGAGGTGGGTAATGCCGCCAGTAAAATCGCCGCCTTCCCCCGGGTGCGCGAAGCCTTGCTGCGCCGTCAACGGGCATTTCGTCAGGCCCCGGGTCTGATCGCCGATGGCCGCGACATGGGCACCGTGGTTTTCCCCGAGGCCGAGGTGAAGATTTTCCTCGACGCCAGCGCCGAAGAACGGGCCCAGCGCCGCTATAAGCAGTTGCAAGATAAGGGCTTTGATGTTAACTTTGAGCGTCTTTTAACCGAGATCCGGGAACGTGACGATCGCGACAGAAATCGCGCTACTGCGCCCCTGAAACCGGCAGAAGATGCTCTGGTGGTAGACTCTACCGCCATGACCATAGATGAAGTACTGGCAACAGTGCTCGCCTATGCAGAGCAACAACTTGGTGATGCCAGCGCAAGCTGACACCCGGTCGTCTGCACCAAGGATGGCGCAGATTATTTAAAACAGCCCCGCTTGCGCCGGATTGCAAGTGGATGTTTCATTTGTGACATAAACAATGATCGAATCTTTTGCTCAACTCTTTGAAGAGTCCCTGAACGCCGTTGAAACCCGTCAAGGTTCCATCGTCAAGGGTACTGTCGTTGCTATCGAGAACGGTTTCGTACTGGTTGACGCCGGTCTGAAATCCGAGTCCGCTATTCCGGCTGAAGAATTCAAGAACGCCATGGGCGAGCTGGAAATCAACGTCGGCGATACCGTTGATGTGGCTCTGGACTCTATCGAAGATGGTTTCGGCGAAACCAAGCTGTCCCGCGAAAAAGCCAAGCGCCACGAAGCCTGGCTGCAGCTTGAGAAGGCATACGAAGAGCAAGCTACCGTTATCGGTATCATCAACGGCAAGGTCAAGGGTGGTTTCACCGTTGAACTGAACGGCATCCGTGCCTTCCTGCCGGGTTCTCTGGTTGACGTGCGTCCGATCCGTGACACCGCTCACCTGGAAAACAAAGAACTCGAGTTCAAAGTCATCAAGCTGGACCAGAAGCGCAACAACGTTGTTGTTTCCCGTCGTGCCGTGATCGAGACCGAGAACACCTCCGAGCGTGAAAGCCTGCTGGCTAACCTGCAAGAAGGTCAAGAAGTTAAGGGTATCGTCAAGAACCTGACCGACTACGGTGCATTCGTAGATCTGGGCGGTGTTGACGGCCTGCTGCACATCACCGACATGGCGTGGAAGCGCGTTAAGCATCCTTCCGAAATCGTCAACGTTGGCGACGAGATCGCTGTCAAGGTTCTGAAGTTCGACCGCGAGCGTACCCGTGTATCCCTGGGTCTGAAGCAGCTGGGCGAAGATCCCTGGGTTGCTATCGCCAAGCGTTACCCGGAGACCACCCGTCTGTCTGGCCGCGTGACCAACCTGACCGACTACGGCTGCTTCGTTGAAATCGAAGAAGGCGTTGAAGGCCTGGTACACGTATCAGAGATGGATTGGACCAACAAGAACATCCACCCGTCCAAAGTTGTTAACGTTGGCGACGTGGTTGACGTGATGGTTCTGGACATCGACGAAGAGCGTCGTCGTATCTCCTTGGGTCTGAAGCAGTGCAAATCCAACCCGTGGCAGCTGTTTGCCGAAACTCACGCCAAAGGCGACCGTGTTTCCGGCAAGATCAAGTCCATCACTGACTTCGGTATCTTCATCGGTCTGGATGGCGGCATCGACGGCCTGGTTCACCTGTCTGACATCTCCTGGAACAACCAGGGCGAAGAAGCCGTGCGTGAATTCAAGAAAGGCGACGAGATCGAAGCCGTTGTTCTGCAAGTGGATCCGGAGCGTGAGCGCATCTCCCTGGGTGTCAAGCAGATCGAAGAAGACCCGTTCAACAAGTACCTGGCTGACAACAAGAAAGGTGCTATCGTGAAGGGTAAGGTTACCGAGGTTGATGCCAAAGGTGCCGTTATCGAACTGGCTGACGGCGTAGAAGGCTACCTGCGTGCCTCCGACGCTGCTCGTGACCGCGTAGAAGACGCCACTCTGGTGCTGTCTGTTGGTGACGAAGTAGAAGCTAAATTCATGGGCGTTGATCGTAAGAACCGCACCGTAAGCCTGTCTGTCCGTGCTAAGGACGAGGCTGATGAGCGTGTTGCTATCGATAGCCTGAACCAACAAGAAGAAGTTGTGTTCAGCAATGCTATGATGGAAGCGTTCAAAGCCGCCAAGGGTGAGTAATCCTTGATGCAAGAAAAGGGCGGCATTGCGCCGCCCTTTTTTATCCTGGCAAAATGAATATTGCATGTGATCGGGGAAGGAGATTTAACGTTATGACCAAATCAGATCTCATCGAACAACTGGCATCCAGCCGCATGCATATGCCGGCCAAGGATGTCGAAGCCGCCATCAAGGAGATCCTTGAACAGATGGCGTCGACCTTGCAAAACGGCGACCGGATTGAAATCCGCGGATTTGGCAGTTTTTCACTGCACTATCGTGCGCCCCGCGTGGGACGCAACCCCAAGACCGGGGACAAGGTTGAACTGACCGGGAAATATGTCCCGCACTTCAAACCTGGCAAAGAGTTGCGCGAGCGCGTCAACATCATTGAATAATGCAGAAATGGGCATACCTCGGGTATGCCTTTTTTGTTTTTGGCGCCTATTCCTGTGCCAATCGTCTTGTTTCTTAAACTCTTTTCCCATTCACTCTAGAGTCTGCCTGCGATTTTAAGGATAATCAGCCTCTCATTAGATACTGACAGGGAGCTCTTATGAAGCGTATTTTGGCCCTCATTCCGCTGGTGCTGGTGTTTGTTCTGACCCTGGCGCTGGGCTCACAAAATGGCCAGCTGGTTCAGTTCAATTACCTGATTGCTCAGGGCGAGTTCTCGCTTGCCATGTTGTTGGGCTTCTTCTTCGCAGGTGGTTTTTTGCTGGGTTGGCTGGTATTCGGCCTGCTGTTCCTGCGCCTGAAAATGCAAAACCGCACCCTCAACCGCACCATGCGTCGTCAATCCCGCGAGTTGGAGCTGGCCCGGTCACCGGGTAAGGAATAATGTTCCTCAATGCTTGAACTGCTTTTCCTGCTGTTGCCCATCGCTGCCGGTTATGGCTGGTACATGGGTCGCAGGAGTGTTCGCCAGGACACCCAAAAACAGAGTAACCAGTTTTCCCGCCAGTATGTGGCGGGCCTCAACTATTTGCTGTCCGATGAATCCGACAAGGCGGTGGATCTCTTTATCCAGCTGCTTGAGGTGGACAGTGAAACCATCGAAACACACCTCTCCCTCGGCAACCTGTTTCGCCAGCGCGGGGAGGTCGATCGTGCCATCAAGATCCACCAGAATCTGGTTACCCGCCAACTGACCCGGGAGCAGCGCCAGCTGGCCTTGCAGGAGCTGGCTCGTGACTTTCTGGCTGCCGGTCTGCTCGATCGGGCCGAAGCCCTCTGGAATGAGCTGTGTGACGACAGTGATTATGAAGAGACGGCGCTAGCACAGCTGTTGATCATCCATCAGCAGTTGCGGGATTGGGACAAGGCCATCGATGTGGCGGTTCGTCTGCAAAAATATCAGGGCAAGAAGCTGGCCGACCCCATCTCCCATTTCTATTGCGAACAAGCCGAGATCGCGCTGCGCGACGGCAATAAAGGGGAGGGGCAGGCCAAGCTCAAACGGGCGCTCAGTATCAATCCGGCCTGTGCCCGAGCCAGTTTGCGCCTCGCTGAGCTCGCCATGGCAGAGGGGGAGTATGAGCAGGCCAGCAAGGAGCTGCTGCGGGTGTTCGAGCAGGATATCGATTTTGCGTCCGAGGCAATGCCCAAATTGCTCGAGTGCTATCAGCAGTTGGACCGCACGCCTGCCTTGATCCCGCTGCTTGAAAAGGCGGTGGAAGATCACGCCGGTGTCAGCGTGACCCTTGCCCTTGCCAAGCTGGTTGAAGAGCGTGATGGCCTGAGCCAGGCCCGTTCGCTGGTGTTGCGTCAGCTGCGTCGTCATCCGTCGATGAAAGGTTTTTACCAGCTGGTGGGTTTTCAGCTGGCCAGTGCGGAGGAGGGACCTGCCAAGGAGAGCCTCGAACTGCTGCAACAGCTGGTCGGCGAGCAGATCAAAATCAAGTCAACCCACAAGTGTCGGCAGTGCGGCTTTGCCACTCACTCACTGTTCTGGCAGTGCCCGTCTTGTCGCCAGTGGGGTTCCATCAAGCCGATCCGTGGTCTGGACGGTGAATAACAAGCAATAGGATGTGAGATGCAAGATCCCAAAGTACTGGTAGCGCTGGATTATCAGCACGAGGCAGATGCCTTAGCGTTCGTTGAACGTATCTCTCCGGCCCAGTGCCGTCTCAAGGTAGGCAAGGAGATGTTTACCCTGTTTGGCCCGCAGTTTGTACGTCAGCTGGTGGCCAAGGGATTCGATGTCTTTCTGGATCTGAAGTTTCACGATATTCCCAATACCGTTGCCAAAGCCGTGGCAGCCAGTGCCGAGCTCGGTGTCTGGATGGTCAACGTGCATGCCAGTGGTGGTGAGCGGATGATGCGTGCCGCCAAAGAGGCGCTGCTGCCATATGGCGACAAGGCGCCGCTGCTTATCGGCGTGACCGTGCTGACCAGCATGGAGCAGTCCGACATGCTCCCCCTTGGTCTGGATGTGAGCCCGGCCGAGCAGGTGATCCGGCTGGCTACCTTGACCAAGGCATCCGGTCTGGATGGGGTGGTCTGCTCTGCCAACGAGGCCCATGAGCTGAAAGCCTTGCTGGGCGTCGATTTCAAGCTGGTGACCCCGGGTATTCGCCCGACCGGTTCAGCGGCGGGGGATCAACGCCGGGTGATGACACCCAAAGCGGCGGTCGAGGCGGGTGCCGATTATCTGGTTATCGGTCGCCCCATTACCCAGGCTACCGATCCGGCCGCCATGCTGGCCAGTATCAATGCCGAGCTGGCTGGTGCGTAACAGGCTCACTCAGTGAAACACGGTGCAGGCCGAGCAACAGGCCTGCACCGGCCCCGATAAGATGAGAGCCGATGTGTACCCTGGCATTGATCAGGGTGGAGATCGGGCTCTCTCCTGCGTTGTAGAAGTCCATCACCAGTTTGAGCCCCATCCCTGCCAGCAGCAGCCAGCCCGATGTGCGGCGTCCGTGGCGGATATCCTGCATCGCTCCCCAGACAAACAGGCCATGCAGCGAGCCGGATAGCCCCATGTACCACTGGGTCTGCGGGCACCACCACCAGATCCCCAAGCCCACGGCCAGCCAGAGCAGCAACATCAGCAGCGGCAGGCGGGCCTGACCCAGATAGTCGCGAAACAGGCTGTAGAGGATGGCGAGGCCACTTAGGTTGAGCAGCAGGTGCCACAGATTGGTATGAGCCAGATTGCCTGTTATGATCCGCCACCCTTCGCCACCTGCGATCAAGGGCCGATCGAAGCAGAGCTGAAGATTGGGAACGGTAAAGAAGAGTAGCAAGCTGGTGAGAGAGAGCGTGATAACCCAGAGCAATCCAGATTTGTCTGACAACATGAAACAGTCCAACGACAAGAACAGTCGATACTGTACACGTTGCACCCGAGCCCTCAAAGCCTGCCTGTGCGATTATATTGTGCCGGTTGACAATCACACGCCCCTCTACATCTTGCAGCACCCCAACGAGGTGGCACATCCCAAGGGCACCGCGGCGCTGCTGGCGGCCTCTTTGCAACAGTGCGAGATCCATGTGGGGGAGGACTTTTCCCGTGATGAGTGGCTGAACGGGCTGCTCGCCGATCCTTCCCGTCGCTGCTATCTACTCTGGCCGGATGAGGGTGCTATTTCGCTGGTTGATCTTCGCCAACAGCGGGAGAGTGAGTCCTCTGACTCGGCCGCCGTTGCTTTTATCTTGCTCGACGGCACCTGGCGCAAAGCTTATCGCATGTTGCAGAGCAATCCGGCATTGGCCCGCTTGCCCCGCATCGGCATTGGCGCTATTGCCGGTCAATATGCCATTCGCAAGAAACCCTTTCCCGATGCCCTCTCTACCATAGAGGCGGGCTATCACCTCTTGTCCCGGTGGGAGGGGAGGCCGGAGCGCTATGCGCCCTTGCTGACCCTGTTTAACCGGTTGAATACTCAGTGGCAGGACTTTGCCGAAGGCCGCCGCGCGTGACATTTGAAGGAGTTATCAAGATGAAAAAAGCAGTCGTGGTTTTCAGTGGCGGTCAGGACAGCACCACCTGTCTGGTACAGGCATTGGCTCAGTATGATGAAGTGCACGCCATCACCTTCGACTATGGCCAGCGCCATCGGGAAGAGATCGACACCGCGCGCCGTCTGGGCAGTGCGCTGGGGATTGCCGCCCACAAGGTGATGGATGTGACGCTGCTCAATGAGCTGGCGGTCTCTGCCCTGACCCGTGACGACATCCCGGTCAGCTGCGAGCTGCAGGATAACGGATTGCCCAACACCTTCGTGCCGGGCCGCAATATCCTGTTCCTGACGCTGGCCTCTATCTATGCCTATCAGGTGGGCGCCGAAGCGGTGATCACCGGTGTCTGCGAGACCGATTTTTCCGGCTATCCCGATTGCCGTGACGAGTTCGTCAAAGCCCTCAATCAGGCGGTGTCGCTGGGGCTGGGTCGCGACATTCGTTTTGACACTCCCTTGATGTGGCTCGACAAGGCCGAGACCTGGGCACTGGCGGATCACTATGGTCACCTCGACACGGTACGCCAGCAGACCCTGACCTGCTACAACGGTATTGCCGGTGACGGTTGCGGCACGTGTCCGGCTTGCGAGCTGCGCAGTCGCGGTCTGAATAACTATCTGGCCGACAAGGCGGGTATCATGACTAGGCTGTATGAGAAAACCGGGCTGGGCGAGAAAAGCGCAGAGTGAGCCTGCGTCTTGCCGTGGCTTGGGGTATAATCCGCGACTTTTGCAACAAGCCGTGATCGAGATGCACTACCCAATCAACGAGATTTTCCAGACCATCCAGGGGGAGGGCATCTTTACCGGCCTGCCCGCCATCTTTGTTCGCCTGCAGGGTTGCCCGGTGGGCTGCCCCTGGTGCGATACCCGCCATACCTGGGTTGTTGATCCGGCTCGTGAAGTGGGTAAAGAGGCGGTGCTGGATCGCTCCAACGAATCCGATTGCTGGAGCCAACTCAGCACCGCGCAGATCATCGCCAGCTTTGCCCAGCTGGGTTATCAGGCGCGCCATGTGGTGATCACCGGTGGCGAGCCCTGCCTTTATGATCTGCACGAACTCTCGTCAGCCCTGCTGGCGGCGGGTTATCAGGTGCAGATTGAAACCAGTGGTACCAGCGAGATCAAGACCCATGAGCAGACCTGGGTGACCGTCTCCCCCAAGATTGGCATGAAAGGGGGGCTGCCTGTGCTGGTCTCGGCGCTGGAGCGGGCCAACGAGATCAAGCATCCGGTGGCCACCGAGCACCATATTGAAGAGCTGGATGCGCTGCTGGCTACCGCGACTCTGCGCCCGGATGTGGTCATTGCCTTGCAGCCGATCAGCCAGAAGCCAAGGGCTACCCAATTGGCGATGGATACCTGTATCGCGCGTAACTGGCGACTCTCCATCCAGACTCATAAATATCTGGATATCGATTAATATGGATTGGCTCTCCGACGAACAGGTGCTGCTGACGCTGACTAACAAGATGCCTTACGGTAAATATCAGGGGCGGCGCATCATCGATATTCCCGAGCCCTATCTGGTGTGGATGGCGCGCAGCGGTTTTCCGGCGGGTAAATTGGGCCAGACGCTGGCGCTGGCTTACGAGATCAAACTCAATGGACTCGAGTCCATGATTATTCCCATTATTAACAGGATGTCGGTATGAGAATATATACGAGGCAGGGCGACAAGGGCATGACCCGGCTGGCCGATGGTATCCAGTTGCCCAAGGATCATTTGCGGGTCGAGACCTACGGTTATATCGATGAGCTCAACTCCCATATTGGCTTGCTGATTTGTGATGTGCCGTCGCAAGAGGTCGGCTTATTGGCTGATTTACAGTTGTTGCAACAGGAGTTGTTTGATCTGGGGGGCGAGTTGGCATTCTCCAGCGATGCCCAGAATGAATCGATTTGGCAGGTTAATGCCGCCTGGACCACTCGCCTTGAACAGCAGATAGATCGTTATAGTGAGCCATTGCCACCACTGCGCCAATTTATATTGCCCGGTGGTTCCCGTGCCGCGGCGCAAGCACATGTGGTGCGAACTTTGGTGCGTCATTGCGAGCGCTTGCTGCTGACTTTGAGCCGGGAAGAGCGGGTCAATCCCGAGGTGCTGCCCTATCTGAACCGGATGAGTGACTGGTTCTTTACCGTTGCCCGCTACCTCATCTGCGTGGCAGGAGCGCGTGAAGTGCTGTGGGTAAAGGCTGCAGATCGCCCGCAATCGGCTATCTGATATTTCACGTTTAAGCGGCAATAAAAAACCTCGCCTTGGCGAGGTTTTTTTATTCGCAACACAAAAGCTGTCAGATAGCAAAATCTTCCAGTGATTTGCCTGCTGCCACCGCACTGGCAATGGCCGAAGGCATACGGCCCTGGCCGGTCCAGGTTTTCTCTACGCCATTATCCTGATAGCGATATTTGGCCGGACGTGGCGCGCGTTTGGCTTTTTCTGATTTGCCGGGGGCGGTGGCGACAACGCTTACCAATTCTGCCGGGTCAATACCGGCGGCTTTCAGCATTTCGCTATATTCGTTAATTTTCCGCAGATGCTCTTCACGGGCCTGACGCTCGGCAGCTTCATCCTGCTGACGCTCAGCAACGATAGCAGAGAGTTTTTCCAGTGCCTCTTCCAGTTGTTCCAGAGAAAGTTCGCGGCAGGTCGCACGCAGACTGCGGATATTAAGCAGTACCTTTAAAAATTCATTCATAGGAGTTACCACGTCGAGTCAGAGAAAATATTATGTTCCAGCTGATTCTTGCTTGGCGATTTAAATAAGTCAAGCCGGGTTAAATATTATATCCGTAGCGATCATCAATGCAGATATTTAATATGCCCAGCAATAGGGCTTGGTGATTGGATGCCAATGAAACCGCAGTAGGTGAAAATAGCGTCAAAGCTGGCGTTGTTGCATCATTTGACTACCATTTTCCGACGTTGATATGTTTATCATGACTATTTAATCAAAAAACTTGCTATAAGCTGCCATCTCGATAAAATGCTTGGCGAATACCTTTAAGTAGAGGCGCGCTGCCTATGAGTATTTGTGCGGAGGGTGATGCCTGTGATGCACAAGGAAAGGAGTCAGCGCCGAAGTGGCCAGGCCATCATACCGGGCTGCTGGTTCTGCATCTAATAGGTGCAGGACTGCCATAGTCATCCACTATGGAGCGCTACCTGAAGGGGCTGAGGAGTATGACCTCCCCATAGGTTTTGTTTCTTTAGATCCTCTCGGTAGATCTCCACCTGTAATCTTTAGGTGCAAAGAGATCATGGACATTAGTCATTTCGCCGACTCCGGTTGGTCCGTACTTCCCCCTCTGTTGGCTGTTGCGCTGGCGATCCTGACCCGCCGCGTACTGTTGTCCCTTGGTGTGGGCATCGTCACCGGCAGTCTGCTGCTCAATCATTTTTCCCCCCTCGACTCCCTGCATTACATGTTGAATACCGTGCTCAAGATCTTCTGGGTAGATGGCGCGCTCAACCGTGACAACGTCAACATGATCCTGTTTATGCTGCTGCTGGGTGGCCTCATCAGCCTGATGAGCGTCTCCGGGGCGACCCGTGCCTTTGCCGAGTGGGCCGAGCGTCGTGCCAAGACCCGCAAGGGTGCCAAAGCACTGACCGGCATGATGGTGTTTGCCTTCTTTATCGATGACTTCTTCCACAGCCTGTCGGTGGGGGCCATCTGCCGTCCGGTCACCGACCGCTTCCAGATTTCCCGCGCCAAACTAGCCTATCTGCTGGACTCCACCGCGGCGCCGGTCTGCGTGCTGATGCCCATCTCCTCCTGGGGCGCCTATATCATCGCCCTGGTTGGCGGCATCATGGCGGCCCACGGTCTGACCGAACAGAGCCCCATCGCGGCGTTTGTCGAGATGATCCCGATGAACCTTTACGCCGTCTTCACCCTGATCATGGTGCTGGTGGTGATCGCCTGTCAGCTCGATATCGGCCCGATGCGCCAACACGAAGAGTGGGCGCTGGAAGGCAAGCTGTGGGATGAGTCCAAGGGGCGCCCCATCGGTCTGGATATGGAGAGCCCGGAAGAGAGCAACGGCGGCATGATCGACATGGTCTTGCCGATCCTGACCCTGACAGCTGCCACCATCTATTTCATGATCGATTCCGGTGCGGCGGTGCTGAGCGAGAAAGGGCTGCCGTTTAGCGTGCTCGGTTCGTTCGAAAACACCAACGTCGGCTCTTCGCTGGTCTACGGTGCCCTGTGCAGTCTGGTGGTCTCCATCGGTCTGGCCATGCGCTTGAAGCTGGGTGCCAAAAACTGGATCAAGGCCGCGCCGCAAGGTGTCATGGCCATGCTGCCGGCCATCAACATCCTGCTGTTCGCCTGGACCATCGGTGCCGTGGTGCGCGATGTGGAGACCGGCAAGTACCTGGCTTCGCTGGCTAACGGCAACCTGCCGATCGAAGTGCTGCCCGCCGTGGTCTTTATTCTCTCCTGCGCTATGGCGTTTGCCACCGGCACCAGCTGGGGCACCTTCGGCATCATGCTGCCGCTGGCCGGTGACATGGCCGCCGCCAGCGATATCAGCCTGATGTTGCCGATGCTGGCCGCGGTACTGGCCGGTTCGGTATTCGGGGATCACAGCTCACCCATCTCCAGCACCAGCATCCTCTCTGCCACCGGCGCCGGCTGCCATCACATCGATCACGTGATGACCCAGCTGCCCTATGCACTGGCCATCGCCTTCGGTGCGGCTATCGGTTACCTGGCGATGGGGGTGATGCACTCCAGCCTGGCCGGTTTCAGCGTCAGTGCCCTCTGGTTCGTGCTTTTTACCAGCTATCACCTGAAAAAGGCCAAAGCGCGGCCAGCTCTGGCCACCGCGTAACATTTATAGAGCAAGGGGCCCGCGGGCCCCTTGGTTTTGTCGGGGGCTTTGGTTAGCATGCGCCCCATAAATTCAGTTTCGGAACAGTATCATGGCTTCTCTGCACTACAAATTTGCCACCATGAATTCAGGCAAATCCACCCAGCTCATTCAGGCGCACTTCAACTATCTGGAGCGGGGCATGCATCCTCTGGCGATGACGCCAGCCATCGATGACCGTTTCGGGGTCGGGGTGATCAGTGCCCGGGTTGGCCTTGAGCTGAAGGTGGACGTGTTCAGCGACAGCTGTGATCTGTTTGAAATGGTGAAAGCGCGCCATGCGAAGAAACATATCGATGTTTTCATCGTGGACGAGGCCCAGTTCCTGACCCGTGAGCAGGTCTACCAGCTGGCCCGCATCGTCGATGAGCAGGATATTCCGGTGATGGCCTATGGCCTCAAGACCGATTTTCGTGGCGAGCTGTTCCCCGGTTCCTACCATCTGCTCTGTCTGGCCGACAAGTTTGAAGAGTTGAAGAGCATCTGCTGGTGCGGCAACAAGGCCCACATGAACTCCCGGGTCAACGAAGCGGGTCAGGTGATGCGCGATGGCGAACAGGTGGAGATCGGTGGCAACGATCGCTATGTGTCACTGTGCCGCAAGCACTATCTGGAAGGTCGGGCCTACAAGTAATCCGGCTGCGATATTTGTATAGTCGAGAAGGGCGCCAATCTGGCGCCCTTTTTATTTTCCTGCTTGCTTCACTGCGGTTCAGTCAATCTCGATATCCACCGGCGCGATGATGGGGTCGGCCACTGGCAGGCGTTGAAACAGCTGGCGAAAATGGTGCTGTACCCGGCCGATATCGACCAGCGACATGCCGGAGGCAAAACCGAACCAGACATAGAGGCCGGTGAGATCGCGAAACATCGGCGGCAGGTAGCGAGGAGCGGCAATCAGCCCCTCCAGATAGTGCTGATAGAGCACCGGAATATCATCCAGCGTCACCTTGCCGACAAACAGCATCGGCAGGATTTCGGGTACCCCTTCCAGCACGGCACTGCGGATAAAGTTGACCGTCTCCACATAGCCACGCACGTAGGAGAGATCCTTGGTAAAGCAGGCGCCGCCGCCCACCATACCGCCACGAAAGACCCGCTGGGTGATCTTGTAGGCGTCGTGCTCGCTGGTGCCCTGCTGCACGAAGTGCTGAAACACCTCGATAAAATCGGCGCCCCGCTCGGCCATGTCGATGGCCATCACCCGATCGGAGATGCGCTTGGCCCGATCCGGAAAGGAGCTGAAGGTGAGCGTCTCAATCAATACTGCCAGCCCTTCCTGGCACGCCGTGATCCGCGGTGAACCGGCGCTCAGCCAGGTGGCATAGGGCTGCTGGCGACCGTTGAGGGTGGTGCCGACATGGACCCACCCCTCGTGTACCTCCAGCACCTGCAAGTCCAGCTCGGAGAAACGGGCGTGGGAGTTGAGCTTGATGTAGTCACCACCGGCCGCGGCGTCGGAGACGATGCCATCGCTCAGCTTCACTTGCACCGTGCCGTCACTGAAGTAGCTCGACAGCTTGCCCTGCAGTTTGGCGACCGCGGCTTCTCCTTCGAACTCCTTGGGATAGGGACGCACCAGATGGCGCGCCCCGGGCAGGGAGAAGATGTCGCACAGGCGGGCACCCAGCTCCTTTAGGGTCTTGCGATCCCCGCGAAGGTGATCGCTGGCAGAGCCATAGAGCAGTTGGCTGTAACGCTGAAAATCGGGTTGGCCGCGCTGGCGCAGCATCTCGATCACCACCATGTACTGATCGACCGTCTCTTGCAGGATCCGGCCAAGATCGTCCTGCGGCCCCAGCTTTCTGCGGATCCTGTCCCGCAGCTCCTTGAGCTCCAGATACTTGTTGCGCGGATCGAAGCCGAGGGGGAGGGCATCATAGAAGTGCCTGTCGATAGCGGGCAGCTCTCTGCCACCGCTTGCCAGAAAGCGCTCTTGCAGATGGCGTGGCCACTTGATGGCATCCAGAATACGGATGGGTTTTTGCAGGGTGAGCAGCTCATCCGAGAGGGATTTCAGATGGAGGCGATACTTTTCTTGGATGGTCATGGGGCCCCCTGTGGGGCAAGCGTCGTCGTGGATTTGGCTGAGTATATGCATAGCGCTTGCCAAAAAGAAGCGAGCCGCAGGGTTATCGGGTTGGCGTGCTTTTTGTTGCTAGCAAATTGGTTTAGACTGCGCCCCTTGATCTCAATCTTGTCGTGGAAATGATGAATATCCCCAGCTCCGAAATGATAATGCGTTGGTTGCAACAGGCTCGTATCGAGCACTATGTCTGCGACCAGTGTCACGGTATCCACATTGTCTCTTTGCAGTCGGTCGATGGTATTCAGGAGAGCCGGATCTTCGTGGAAGAGGAAGGCCTGCTGTTCTCCTCCGAGCTGGAAGTGCGCCCCTCCGCAATGCTGCCGCTGGTCGCCGAACTGGGCCGACTCAATATGCAGTACCCCTCCCTCAAGGTGTTCCTCGATATCATCGATGACAACCTGCCGCGGCTGGTTGTCGGCCACACCGTCTTTACCAAGGCCGGACTCAGCGTCGAGCAGTTCCTGCTGTTCGTGCAAAGCACCATCGCCGCCACCCACGAACTGGTTGCCGAATGTGAACGTTCCGGCTTCCTCAACCTGGCGGAAATCCAGGTTGCTCCGGAATCTGTGCATTAAGTGTTCGAATGATTCGCCAGGTGAAAAAAGCCGTTGACGCGGGCGGGGCTTTCCCCTAAATTACGCCCCGTTCCAGCGCAACAGCGCAGCGAACAACGTGTTGGCTGAACACGTTAAACCACAGACAAAAATTTGGTGAGGTGTCCGAGTGGCTGAAGGAGCACGCCTGGAAAGTGTGTATACGGCAACGTATCGAGGGTTCGAATCCCTCCCTCACCGCCAAATATAACCCGTTGAATTTCAACGGGTTTTTTCATTTCTAGACTTACGTGATTTTTTTCCTGGATCAACTGGGTGGAACAATCATGTATCTGAGCAAAAATGCCTCCGGCACCTACTACACTCGGCTTCCCTTGCCCAAGAATTTGCGTNCATTTCTAGACTTACGTGATTTTTTTCCTGGATCAACTGGGTGGAACAATCATGTATCTGAGCAAAAATGCCTCCGGCACCTACTACACTCGGCTTCCCTTGCCCAAGAAT
Source organism: Aeromonas sp. YN13HZO-058 (assembly GCF_001921245.1). Lineage (NCBI taxonomy): Bacteria > Pseudomonadati > Pseudomonadota > Gammaproteobacteria > Aeromonadales > Aeromonadaceae > Aeromonas > Aeromonas sp. YN13HZO-058. The sequence continues at coordinate 39,418 of NZ_MQSY01000035.1, forward strand.
TTGCGTGACCGAGGCTTGCCGTTTGCTATCCGCACTTCCCTCCTTACCAAAGAACGTCAAGTTGCCGTAGACCGTAATCTGGTGCTGGCGGCGCGTGTCCGCACCCTCATTGCGGCGACACCTGCCGATGCCACGACCCATAGTTTTCATGCCTGGATCAGAGCTGAGATCGATGCATTCAAAGCGGCGGGCTTTACCGTACCGCAATATCATGCTCTTTCTGTTGCGCTTTCGTCCGTTCCCCAGACCATCAAGCAACCCGTCGATACCTCTCCACCTACTACAGGGGTCCCCCTCAGACAGGCGCTGACGAAGTTTATTGAGAGTAAGGCCAGTGAGGGGATCCAGCATAAATCCGTCGGACAACTCCAACTGCGGGTTCAGGCGTTCGTCACTTGGGCCAAGGGGCACATGGTCGATGAGATAACGCCTGCCCTAGCTCAAGCCTTCCGTAACACTCTGCTCCGTAACGACAGTATCAGCTTCAAAACCAAATCAGATTACCTTGCCGCCACCAAGCAGTTCTTCCGCTGGTGCATGATCCTGGGCTATTGCAGCCGCAACCCGTTCGACAGCTTAACGGCGGGCAAGAAGCCAGTGAAAAAGCGGGCAGATGAAGCCAGGGTACGCTGGCATCGCCCGCAACTGGACACCCTGTTTGCGAGCCTGCGAGCCAAACAATCCCAAAAAGGCAAAAAACTCAAGCCCCAGGACTTCTGGGTGCCGCTGCTCTGCCTCTACGCCGGACTGCGCCCGTCTGAGGCATGTCAACTCAAGACCCGGAACGTCAAACAGATCGAGGGGATCTGGTGTCTGGTGGTCGAGGCGGGCGAAGAAGATCAGCAGCTCAAGACGGCCAACGCCTACCGTGATGTTCCGCTGCACAGTGCACTGATCAGACATCACTTCCTAGAGTATGTCGGCCACTGCCGTAGCCAGGGCAGCCAGTACCTGTTTGACGATAAACCCTCGGGCCAGGACGCCGACTGGTCACACAACCTGGTGTGTCGGTTCCAGCGCCATCTCACCAATGCAGGCATTGTCGGTAAGGGGCGGCCGACGATCTATGGCATGCGCCACACCTTTGTTGATGAGTTGCAGCAGGCGGATGTGGCAGAGCACATCGTGGCGGAGCTGGTAGGACACAGCAAGGAGGGGCTGACCTTTGGCCGCTACGGCAAACGGGTGAGCATTGCCCTGTTGAAAGCGAAGATCGAGTTGATACCGGCGGATCTAGTGACCGTCATTTGAAGAGAGGCCACCTGAGCTCTGGATATGTCGCTAAGCGCTGTATGTAGCGGTTAGCGCCCCTCCCAGACAGCATGACATCTGGTGCCATAGCCAGGGCGCAGGAGCCAACCCATCTCAATACGGTGGGTCGTTGCAGTACCAATTCATATCATGCGCCCATGTCAATATTAGCCCCTATAAATATTTGTAAATATAAATATTGACATCCATAAAAATGTGTGATCGAAATGTGTTGACATGGTGCTTGAACGCTCGTAACCTGCTGGCAAGAGTTAGCTGGAATGAGAGCAAATGACCTATGACAAGAACCCGCAGGCCACAGAACTAGGGAAGGTGCGAACAAGTGGATCGCACCTTCACCACGAACTCTTTGTCCGCATTTGAAATGCCCATCACTCCAAAAAA
>NZ_MQSY01000077.1:0-39244 GCF_001921245.1 Aeromonas sp. YN13HZO-058
GAATACATGAAAGCCAGCATCCGGGCCAAGGTGGAGCACCCATTTCGCATCATCAAGCGACAGTTCGGCTTCGTGAAAGCCTGATACAAGGGGTTGCTGAAAAACGATAACCAACTGGCGATGTTATTCACGCTGGCCAACCTGTTTCGGGCGGACCAAATGATACGTCAGTGGGAGAGATCTCACTAAAAACTGGGAATAACGCCTTAAATGGCGAAGAAACGGTCTAAATAGGCTGATTCAAGGCATTTACGGGAGAAAAGATCGGCTCAAACTGAAAAAATGAAATGACTGAGTCAGCCGAGAAGAATTTCCCCGCTTATTCGCACCTTCCCTAGATAAGGGGCTATCCGGCTCCATTACAAATACGACGGTCAAGCGCAACACCAAAATTATTTTTGGTGTTGCGCCACAAAATGGAGTTAAAAGACTCGCGAATACGTTCCTGGAACAGCGCCATTGTGACATGATTGTGCTTGGTAATTCGGTCTGATATTGATAATATTCAATCTCGATTAAAAGGGAGAGCTAATGCGACTATTATTTAAAATCTGGTTTTTCGCCACAGTTGCAAGTTTAATTATATATGTACCAACGTATTTTATTTCAAATGATGAGATCGACGCTGTTCAGGAAATCACAGCGGAAGATCTTATGCCCATTACAGGCATGCGAGGGCGAGATAATGAGAGATTTGCAGCCTTCCTACAATCAGCGGGTGTTGATACATCAACAACGTTTGTGGATGCGTTGGAAGAGAATGATCTCTTTTCCAATGTTGAAGTGGATTACGTTGATGATTCCCGTGCAAAGCAGATCGAGCGAGGAGGTTTGAAGCTTGTCGCTATCACTGCAAATCTTGAAGGGGGTATGAAGTTTTCTTTTACATTTGGTGTTTATCCCAAGCACTTCTTGAGAGATTGGACGTTCATTTACAACGTTATGGGAATGGACATTTCGAAGGATGATACAGTTGTTAGCTTGCTCAATAGTCCAGCGGACGAAGCCATTATTTGGGCCTTGTTGTCATCAAAAAAGGCAGATCAGCATCAGGTAGTGGAGGAAATAACAAAGCCGCTTCTCGTTGCATTACGCTCAAAACAAATGAGTAGTGAGAAAGCACATGATGAAGTTATTTCATCACTGAATGACATGGAGCAAGAAGGCAACGTGAACCAGAGTGCGGCAGTTACCTCAGAGCCAGCGCCACAAACAGATGCCGCACTGCCCTTTGTCGGCAAACGCTACTTCAACTTTGCTGGCGGGTCGGGGACGGGGCAATTCGCCACCATTCAGAGCAACGGCCAGACAAAAATTGAAGGCTGTAGCTCGACCGATGCGCTGTTTGATGACATTGAGCCCTCCTGCACCGAGTTTTATAACGGGCCGTTCTCCAAGGCGATCAAAGTGTTCGATTCGATCTATCGAATCGAAAAAGACAAGATCTACGACATGGAAGAAGACGGCAGCCCAGCCAAAGATTGTGAGGCAATGAGTGTGGATTGCAGCGTCGAGCTCTCCAATCTTGAAGAATAAGCCTGCACAGTTCTAATCTTCACATGGCACCGGCTTGCGGCCAGTGTCATGTGAGCACTACGTAACGCCTTGATATCTTGTTGTTCTGTAGTTTTAACTGATACGAAGTGGATCCCTGGCCGGCAAGCTGTTTCACAAATAGCTAATGCATCGTTGGCATCATTCTTCTGGTGTCTTGCAAAGGCTTTGACATGCTGTGTAGGAATGAGTTTTACGTCATAGCCCATAGATATCAGTGTCCGTCCCCAGAAGTGGGATGTTGAGCAAGCTTCCATAGCAATCAGTGTTTGCGGTGGAAACTGGCGCAACGTGTGGAGCAGTTTCTGGCGAGATATTTTACGATTCCAGGCAACAGAACCATCAGCCATCCATACACACACCTGAAAAACAGACTTGGCAATATCGATTCCAACTACTTTGATCGTGTTCATGTGGTGCTCCCCCAAGTTGAACGCAGTCAGCCTAAGTATGAAACTGACCGCGCTGTGTGGGGGCGTCCATCACATCACTACAGAGCCACTACCAAACCAAGAAGGGCAACCAGTGGTCCTTCGGTATGAAACCTCATACAGGTGTCGATGCTAAAAGTGGCCTGTCTCGCAGCCTAGAGACTACATACGGCCAACGAACGGCGTTAATGAGATGGTCGCCCCTCCCCAAAACGGCATCTGAGTGCCAAAATGGAGAATGTAAGTTCCCACTACTGATGAGAGGGGTGAGCACCTGCTCCGGCGTCAATTTGGCTTCATCAACGCCCAAGCGGTTATGGTCATGTCTTCGTGCATGGCGATTTTGTTTGGTGATGAAGCTAGGATTCAAACGAAGTCACTTCGTGTCAATTCCAATCGGTTGCTGGTATAAACCCTGCAAATGATCAATAGCTTGGGGAAATTATGGCTATTAAAAACCACAATGCACGCAGTGTCAGTGACAGCCTCGAGCGTTATCACGTCAAGGCCATCTGCTTTCAATGCTGTATCCTAGTGACGGTTCTCCTGCTGGGGTTATTGCCTCTAACCGCACAAGCTACCAACTGCACCTATCGGGACGATACGCTCGGCAACACACGATACCAGTGTGACAATGGCAAGCACGGCACACTACGTAAAGATTCCCTCGGCAACGTCAAGGACACGGCGACCGACACCATCTGGCGAAAAGATTCCCTTGGCAATATCAAAGGCAGTGATGGCACCACCTATCGGCAGGATAGCCTGGGTAATGTGCGCGGCAACAACTACAAGAGCGGTGAACGGATCACCTGGCGCAAGGATAGCCTTGGTAACCTAAGGGCCTCCGATGGCACGGTTTGTCGTCCCAATACCCAGGGACAGCTAAGGTGTGATGGGCTGAGCACACCACCGACGTTGCTGGAAGGCAAATAATGGCTTTTTCCGCAAAAGATCTTGTTGAATGTTGTTGCGTTGGGGGAGGGATTCAATAAAAAAGGCCAACAACAAATGAGTGCTGACCTTATGATACTTTTGGATACTCCCGCTTAAATTTTAACAATTCCTTTCGTCTTCGCTCCAGACAACCAGGGGCTGAATTCAGCCAACAAATTGTCATACAGGACAGCGTCAGACATTGTCTTAAAGTCATCGATAGAGAAGAAGTGGGTGTTGTCGATAGCCCGATCTGTAAAGGTGTCCAGCTTCTCCAACACTCCATAGTTACCGCCACCCAGCCCGACAAACTTCCAGAAGATCGGATAATCGGCAGAACGCTTGATGGCTTTTTTGATTTCCTTGGTTTGATTGATCCCGCCATCAGTAATGAACACCACAAAGACAGGCTCCATGCTGTCTTTGAACGTCTCGATGACTTCTTCCATCACCGGAGGTTCGTTGTTAATCCCACCCAGTGTAGGCAAGATCTCGAACATCCCTTTTGACCCCGTTTTTTGGAGCTTGTCGATGTAGCCCTTGAGGTTGGCAAGGGAGACGTCCGGGTATTTTTTGTGGTATTTGCCAAAGCCCCACAGATCCATCGAGCCATCGTCATCAAACTGCACGGAGAGCACGGCGATCCGCTCAAGCACTGCTTGCACGTTTCCGCCCTTGAATTGTTGGGTCATGGAGCCGGAGGCATCCAGCACGAAGGCGACTTTCGCTTTGACGCTTTCAAGCTTGTGCTTTTGGAGGCTAATTTGCACCGGCTTGACGAGGCTAACCAGCGCAGGCGCTTTGGCGGCAATGACCTTCTCAAGGCTGACGGTACTGACAGGCTTGGGTGGCGCTGGCTCAGTTTTTGGCTTGGAAGGCGTCGGGGCAGGGGCGGCAGCTTCCTCTTCCACAACTACTCCAAAGCTGGTCGCCAGTGGCGCAAGGCCACCGTTGAAGCCTTGGCCCAGCGCCTTGAGCTTCCAGCCGCCATTGTGGCGGTAGAGATGGCCCATGATCACGGCCTTCTCGCTGCGATCCTCGAGCGGCACATCAAAGGAGGCCACGCTAGGTATGGTCAGGCTCAAGCCCAGCAAGTGGGCAATGGTGCTGGCCCCGTCAATTACCATCGTGAAGGCAACCTTCTCCACAGCGGCATCCAAGCGGACGGTATTGATGCGGAAGATGCCACCAGCCGGAGTCTTCTCGAACACTACCGCACTATCGGCAGACTCTGGCTGGTTGTAGAAAATAAAGTCGTCGTCGCCGCGCACCTTATCAGCCTTGGTCAGCATGAAGGCCGAGGGATCGATATCCCCCATCAGTGCTGGCCCTTTTTTAAAAGCCAACTCGACCAAAAATTCTTGTCCGGATAACGCCGTGTTTTGACCTGAAACGAGTTGCATAATCTCTCACTCACATGTGATTTCTGATGGAACCAATGCGCTGACCGGAAAGCCATGCTTTGGGGTTAAACATGGAGCCTGATTTATCCACCACCAGTAGGCCAATGATCGGCGTGACAATGAGCAGTACCAGCATGGCTGACTGGCGATTGCTTCTGCGCTGCGCTGCGGTTTTTCCGCTTGGGGCGATCAACTGGATAATATTCAGCACCCACAGAATGCTCAGCGGTATTTTTGTAATCAAAGCCAAGCAGGTATAACCGACCTGACGGTTATTGGTGTGATACGTCAGCACTATCACCTTAAATAAGAGCACCAAGCTGACCACTCCGCCAATGGCTGCGCCCACTTGTGGCGAGCCACCTAAATACTGGAACATAAAGGCGATAGCAAAGAAGGCCGTAGGAATAAGGAAGGTTAGCCCGAGATCATCATAATTCATAAAGACAACGATTTTTCGTTTATTCCCCGCACCAAGAAACACCCCAATCGCAAGAATGGATAGTGCGATAATCAACCCTACGTCGTACAGCGTCATTACATGCTCCTTAAATATATCAATCCTATGTGCCAGCCAGCTATTTGTTAAATATAGTTACAGACTGCACGGCCATCACTATCATCACTGATTGGTAGGCGAAAAAAAAGGGCGGTTAATAAACTGCCCTTTGATTTATGTGGATTTAATTAACCCAGATTGACGCCGTGATTGGTTGCGAGGGCAGCCAGACCGCCCGCGAAACCTTGGCCGATGGCCTTGAACTTCCACTCTTCGCCGTGCTTATACAGCTCGCCGAAGATCATCGCGGTTTCGGTGCTGGCATCTTCGGACAGATCGAAGCGAGCCAGTTCGGTGCTATTGTCGTTGTTCAGCACACGGATATAGGCGTTGCTGACCATGCCGAAGTTTTGCTTGCGCTCTTCCGCTTCATGGATAGTGACGGAGAACACCAGCTTTTTGACGTCAGCCGGAACGGCTGAAAGCGTGACTTTCACTTGTTCGTCATCGCCGTCACCCGCGCCAGTGCGGTTGTCACCCAAGTGCTCAACGGAGCCACAGGCGCTCAACTTGTTGTTGAAGAAGATGAAGCCCGCATCTCCTAGCACTTTGCCGTTCTCACCGACCATGAACACGGAGGCGTCCAGATCGAAAGCGCTGCCATCGGTGACGCGAGCATCCCAGCCCAGACCGAACAGTGCGACTTTCAGACCAGCATCAGCTTTGGTCAGAGAAACGTTACCGCCTTTTTGCAGAGATACACCCATTTTCTAGCTCCTAAAATGATGTGGGGTTCTTCCCCAAAGAGCAGGGGGTAATCCCCCGCTGTGTTACCTGGTTTCTTTATTTACGTCAGATCAGCATGTATTAAGACGCAGAGACGCCGTATTCAGCGCATACGGCACCGAGGCCATGCTTATAACCCTGACCCACGGCACGGAATTTCCATTCCGCCCCATGGCGATACAGCTCTGCAAACAGCATCGCGGTTTCGGTAGAGGCATCTTCGGACAGATCGTAACGAGCGACTTCCGCTTGGGTGTCATCGTTGACCAGGCGGATGAATGCGCCAGCCACTTGACCGAAGCTTTGGCCGCGAGCCGTGGCCTCGTGAATGGTTACGACGAACACGATTTTATCGACGTCAGTCGGGATCTTATCGAGGCTGATCTTGAGGGCTTCATCATCGCCATCGCCTGCACCAGTACGGTTGTCGCCTGTGTGCTGCACGGAGCCGTCAGTCGAGACCAGGTTGTTGTAGAAGATGAAGTCAGCAGCAGAACGGGTTTTGCCGCCACTGTTGAGCAGGAAGGCAGACGCATCGAGATCGAAGTCTTGGCCGTCAGTAGAGCGGGCATCCCAACCAAGACCAACCAGCATGTGCTTCATAGTTGGTGCATGTTTGGTCAGGGAGACGTTACCGCCTTTGGACAGTGAAACAGTAGACATCGTTAATTCCTTCTATGGTTTCGTGGAAATGGTTTCTCGTTCAAACAAACTTGCTTACCTGCGGATCAGACCGACCCATTCTTAATTCACAGATACATCTTTCTCAGGGAACATGACGCTCGCCACAATCCCGATCGCCAGTACCGTGACGACCACAACCAAGCTCGCCATGGCCGAAATCTCATAACCGTGGTTGAAGATGTGCGCAGTGGCATTGAGGCCCAGTTTACCGGCGATGAAGAACAGCAGCACGATAACGGCCTTTTCCAAATACACCAGATATTGCTTGAGCGCTTCGAGCACAAAGTACAGGGTACGCAGGCCGAGGATGGCGAACATCATCGCGGAGTACACGATCAGGGGCTCACGGCTCACGGCAATCACCGCAGGCACGGAGTCGAACGCGAACATCACATCAGACAGCTCTACCACTGCCAGACAGAGCATCAGCGGCGTTGCATAGAAGGCGGCCTTACCCACACGGCCTGCTTGCACATCGGCGTTTTCAGGCTTCGCCAGCTCGGCATCCACTTCGGACTGCTTGAGTAAGAAGGCGTTACCACTCAGCTTCGGCCAGATGGGGAAGAAGCGCTTCACCATGCGATAGGCGAGGTGTTCTGAGTAATCTTCGATAGAGTCGTCATCATCGCCACTGCGCAGCATCATGACCGCCGTCCAACCGACGATGACAGCAAACACCAGCTCAACCCATGGGCCAAGTGCCAGCAGGCCAGTCCCGATGGCGACGAAGATGCCACGGAAGATAATCGCCCCGATCACGCCCCAGTAGAGGACGCGATGGCGGTAGCCATCCGGCACGGCAAACCATGAGAAGATCGCCATCATGACGAACAGGTTGTCAATGGAGAGCACTTTCTCAAGCGCATAGCCTGTGACAAACAAGGTGGCCGCTTCTTCACCGTGGTGGACGTACAGGAAGCCTGCAAACCCAAACGCAATGGCTACCCAGAACAGCGACCACAGCACAGCGCTTTTCAGCGGGATCGGTTTATCATCCCTGTGCATGAACAAGTCGATGAGGATGGCCCCAACAGAGAGCAGTAGAAACACTGCCACTGTTTCTGGAGGGAAGCCGATGTGCGTAGAACCCATTTCTATTTTCCTTACTGTTGATATTCACTGGGATCTAATCCCAGCGCATGGCAGATTTCTTTGACGGCAGCTTTTTCATTGCTGTCAAAATCACCGTCACTTTTCGCCACAGCGACCCCAACACGCAGGGCCAATTGTGCGGCACCGTCATCGCTTTTCAGCGCGACGATGTATTTCATGGCTTCACCCTTGCCGACATCGACATCGAATTCAAACGCAGCGGTACGCTTGTTAAAAAATTCGATGATCTCGGTACTGTCGAAGACTTTCAATTCTTCGGACTGTTTGATGAACGCCATCATTTTTTGCTTCTCTTCGCTATCAGCACCGTTAGATGCCATGGCGATATAAGCGCAAATACTCACTGTGCCTTCCAAAAACTTTTTGTTCTTGAAGCGGCTTACCTGTGTCACCAACTCGGTGCGGCCATTTTGCAGAGCTTGTTTAGCTTTATCAAAAAATGACATCACAAATTCCTTACCTTGACCGTTATTTGCTGCCCGCTTTCCAGCGAAAGCCCCAACCAAAGGCATCATCCATTTCTTTGTGTCCAGTAAAGTAACGGTTAATGCGCTCAACCTTGATCTTGCCGTTGTCATTCACCAGTCGTGCGATGGCGCACATATTTTTGCGTGAGCTGCCTTCGGTCAAATGAGTCTCAATGGGCGGCTGATCGGGCATGTTGATAGTGACGATGCCATCAGTGTTTTCCCAACTTGGCACCCCTTCATAAATGAAGGTGTAAACCAGCACTTCCCGAATGTGTTGCCACTGGTCGCCGTTGATGAACACCCATTCGCCATCAACACTATCACCCGTGCGATCATCGGCTTGCAGCTCAACAAATGGCTCATAGCTATAGCTGCCAAACCCATCGCCCAGTGCTTGCACGACATGGCGATCACCATCAGCTGTTTCGACAAAAGCACCAAGATCGAGGTCGATACCTTCATTGCGGTTGCCAAAGACACCGCTCATAAATCCTTTCTTGGTATTGCCGCGATTCCAGTTCAGGTTGATCTTGATCTTGCCAAAGCCATTTCCGCGCTTGGTCAAGCTGACAGTCGGACTGTCCTTGCTCAGGGTCACTTTCTTCAAGCTAATCGTGGGCGCAGGAGCCGGAGGGGGTGGTGGCACCGGTGCAGGTTTTGGCACAGGAGTGGGGGCAGGCTCATCGTCTACCTTGACACCATAGTGCTCGGCCAGCGGCTTCAAGCCACCATTGAACCCTTGGGCAATGAAGCGGAATTTCCACTCATTGTTGCGGCGATACAGCTCACCCATGATCAGGGCGGCTTCAGTTCGGCCATTGGTCTTCACCGATCCGGACAGCAGCTCGTTATTACCATCAAAGACGGCGATTTTCAGCGACACCAGATCATCGACAGTACGGCCATTGTCCACAGTCACGGCGAACGAGACTTTCTCGACGCCAGCGGCAATGGCACTTGGGGTCACAGTGAAGGCGGTATTACGGCCTTGCTCAGCCAGCTTGATTGCACCGTCCGTACTGCTTGGCTGGCCGTAAAACACCATATCGACGCCATCTTGCACTTTGCCATTGGCATAGAGGCGGAAGGCCGACACATCGAGATCTGCCCCAGCTTGGACTCGGATTGTCAGGGGGCTGGATGGAATGGGGGCATTGCCCCCCGGTGTCAGTTCCATTACCGCACCACGATACGTTGGATATCGGAAATCATGTCGTCAATGGTGCGGCCTTTGGAGGCTTGACCATGGGCGGTGAAGTCCCACTGACCGCCGTTACGGTGCAGGGAAGAAATAACGATACCGGTGTGCGAGCCTTTGTCAGACAACTCGAATTTCACCAACTCTTTGCTGTTTTGGTCGAGCACACGGCAGAAGGCGTTATCAACCTCGTTGAAGGTTTGACCCCGGAAACTGTTGACGGTAAAGGCCAGATACTCGACGTTGGACGGCAGCTTGGTCAGATCGACGTTGATGATTTCATCATCGCCATCGCCTTCACCAGTCAGGTTGTCACCGCTGTGAACGATGGCACCGCAGTTCGATTTTTTTTGACGGAACCAGACGGTATCCAAGCGGTTACCTCTGGCATCAAAGGTCACGACGCTGGCATCCAGATCGATTTCACCACCATCACCGCCGCCAAACAGCTTGCCAAGGAAGCCGCCTTTTTTTGCGGCATCCCAACCCAGCCCGAAATGCAGCTTGGACAGGGTAGAGCCGGATTGCTTGGTCAGGGAGACCGTTTGGTTTTTTGCCAAAGAAACAGAAGCCATGTTATTCCCTCAATGTTTGCTGATGTTATTTCCAGGTAGCCCGACAACGGCGGTTTGCTTTTGAATCCATCATATGCCAAATTTTTGGCATTTTAAAGCATCAAAATATGATTGAGTTCTAATTCTTACTATTAAAACTTTCTTAATGATTCAGCAGGGCGTTCAGCTCTGTATTTGTAGCGTGAACCGTTTGCGTTGAATCCCCTCATCATCACCAAGCAAGGATCACTTGTCAATCAAAATATGATTGACAAGTTTGTGTCCGAAAAATAGAATCATCACCAATCGAGCAATTCACTTCATGTAGGCGAAACGAAAAAATGAATAAAGCCATTTGGTTCATGGAAGGCTTGTCTTCCCAGCGCGATATCGTGCAGTCCGTCATTGAAATACGGGAGTCTCGCAATCTCACTTTTACCGTGATCGCGTCTCATCGTTCTACTCGCCCTGAAATTACCTCCGTGGCGGATATTTCTTTGCGTGAACCTAAAGCCGATGCTGATCGCCTTTGCTTTATCGCCGAAGTGGTTGCGGTGCATAACGTGGTCGCCATTCAGGCGGGCCGTAACTGCACCTGGTTCGAAGAAAACCGGCTCGCTATCGAAGCGATGGGGGTTTCACTGACTACTGGTGCCACCAGCCTCGATATGTTCGCGCTGGCCGATGACAAGGTGCGCTTTGCCCGCTTCATGGAGCAACATCAGTTGCCCGTGGTGCACTCCACCCAAATCAACAGCAGCGCCGAGTTGCAGAAACTATTGCAAGCCGGAAATGAAGACCAAAACGGGGTGTTGCAATGCATAAAACCCGTGACAGGTATTTACGGGCTGGGGTTCTGGATTTTGGATTGGGTGGCGAAGCCGATGGCCGCTTTCGATAATCCCGATAACCGCCGAGTGCATCCGTCTATTTACCTGGAAGCCATGCAGGCCGAGGAGGATCGCAACCAGCAAAGTGGCAAGAAGGAATGGTCGGAACCTATGGTGCTGATGCCGTACCTTCCCGGCCCCGAGCGTTCGGTCGATATGCTGGTGGAAAAGGGCAAGGTGATCGCCGCCGTGGTGCGTCGCAAAGAAGGCCCGCTGCAATATATGGAGCAAGCCGGTGAAGCGTTCGAGCTGGGCAAAGCCTGTGCCGAAATTATGCAAGCGGATGGTCTCATCAACGTGCAGACCCGCAATGACACTACCGGCAAGCCCGTCCTGCTTGAGATCAACATGCGTCCCTCTGGCGGTATCTGCTACACCCGTGCCACGGGCGTGAACCTGCCGGGGATTTTCGCCTTGCGTCAACTTGGCCTGATTGACCAGCAAACCGCTGCTGACATGTCCCGCGATACCTACTCTCCGGCTGTGGTGCGCTCTGTGACCAGCGTAATTCCGCTGCCGTCAGCAACTCCCGTTGAGGCTGAATAAATGACTGACCCCGCTTGCGTCTACGAGCGTTCCCTGTCCACGGGCAAGTTGACCGTGACCAGTCCTCAAGCCAGCACCTTTGGCGATCTGTTCGAGATTGCCGAGCGCCGCAATCCGAAACGGGCCTTCCTGTTTGTGAGCAAATTGCTGGGCCGCCACATCCCGATCAAACCTTCGGTGATGCGCCGTACCTTCCAGCAATTGGCCGCGCAGTTCCCTGCCGATCTGCCAGAGCCGGTACTGTTCGTAGGCATGGCCGAGACTGCCGTAGGTTTAGCGGCTGGGGTCTATCAAGAGGCAAGCCCTCTATTGGCGCAATCCGTGCTGCTCACCTCGACTCGTCATCCGGTCGATGGCGAATTGCTGTGCGAGTTCAAAGAGGCTCACTCTCATGCCACCGATCACCTCATCTATTGGCCGCAAGATGCCGAACAGCGCGAGTGGGTCAGTCAAGCCAAAACACTGGTGCTGATTGACGATGAAGCCACCACCGGCAACACCTTTACCAATTTGTTGACCGGCCTCATCGACGCGGGGTTGGAAGAGATCGATAACCTCGTCACCGTCACCCTGACCGATTGGAGCGATGGGGCCTTGGAGCAAAAGGCCGCTATCCCGACCACCAACATCAGCTTGGCGGAAGGGTCTTGGCATTGGGAAGCCGATCCGACTGCGCCGTTGCCCGAGATGCCTGCCGTCAACGTCACAGCCAAAGGGACGGTCGATATCGTCGGTCGTCAATGCTGGGGCCGCCTTGGCATGGATATGTTCGGGGGGGAAGTCGGCAGCCATATCAAGGCGGTAGTCGATGAGAAGGTCTTGGTGCTGGGCAGCAGCGAGTTTGTCTGGCTGCCTTTCTTGCTGGCCGAAAAGCTGGAAGGGCAGGGGGCCGAGGTGGTCTACAGCTCGACCACCCGCTCGCCTATCGCGCTGGGTCATGCCATCGAATCCGCAATCTGCTTTGGCGACAACTACGGCTTGGGTATCCCCAATTTCGTCTACAACGTCGCCCACCAGCAATTCGACCGGATCTACCTGTGCTGTGAAACTCCGGCCAGCAGTATCGATCCGGCGCTACTGGCGCAGTTAAACACTATCGCGACCCACGTTGAGGTCATCAGTTATGAGTGAAGCAATGCAAAACACCCTTATTAAACCCGCCGTACTGGTCGATCTGGACGACACCCTGTTCCAAACGAAGCGCAAAATGATCGATGAGCTGGCCCAAGACCCTTTCCGTGTTGGCGCACTCGACCGATCGCTGACCCCGCGCAGCTACCTGAATGAAGAACAAGCGATGCTGGTGGATTGGTTGCTCGCAACCGCCGACGTGATCCCCGTGACGGCGCGTGGCACCGAAGAATTTGCCCGTGTCCAAATCCCCTTTACCTCGTGGGCCGTGACCACTCATGGCGCAGTGATTTTGAATCCGGCAGGCGAGGTAGATACCGACTGGCAACAGCAGATCGAAGCCGAGCTGGCCCCTTATCGCCAGCGTTTGTTGGACATGCAAGAGCAGTTCACCGCCCTGATGGCCGAGCGCGGGATCGAGGCATGGGCACGGCTCAATTATGAGTACGATGGCGTCCCGATTTATCTGGTGATGAAGCACACCGATAGCACCAAGTTACACGAGCTGAATGCCATCGGCGATGAGATCGAGCGCATCTTTGGCACCGAAGGCTTCTATGTCCATCGCAACAGTAACAACATCGCGTGGCTGCCGCATTGCATCGAAAAGGGCGTAGCGACCAAATACTTGTTCGCGAAACTGCGGGCCGAGCGCGGGCTGTTCCCGACCATCGGCCTTGGCGACAGCATCACCGATTTCAGCTTCTTGAAACTGTGCTCCTGGTTCGGAATGCCCAAACAAAGCCAGTTCACCACCGCCATCAAAAAACAGGTTTTTGGGGAGTCAAGTCATGACTAATCCGGCGGTGTTCTCCGGTGCGTACCGTCGCTCTGATGACGTGGAGTTTTTACTGACCCCCGTCACCATCGCCATGACTTCGGTCGAAGAAAAAGAGGCGCTGATCCAGTCGGGTAAAAAGCACTATTCCGATATGTTGAGCCAAGAGCCTGCACCGACAGCCTTCCACCTCGACTTGTTCGAGAAGGCATCGGTTACCGGTGCGCAGCGCCTTGCCAGCGAAGTGATGATGTTGGCAAAAGCCCTTTGCAAGCAATATGGCGATACCCCGATTGTGCTGGCCTCGTTGGTCAGGGCAGGAGTGCCGCTGGGCGTCATGCTGCAACGGGCGCTCAAGATGATGGGCAAGGTCTCTTATCACTACGGCATCAGTATCATCCGTGACCGCGGCATTGATGAAGCCGCCCTGAGCGTCATCGAGCGGCGCCACGGCACCGAAGGCATCGTGTTTGTCGATGGCTGGACGGGCAAAGGGGCCATCACCAATCAACTGACCGCCTCACTGGCGGATCGTGCTGGCTATCCGGCAATTCCCCGGTTGGTGGTACTGGCTGACCCGTGTGGTTGTGCATGGCTGTCTGCCACCGATGACGACTGGCTCATCCCCTTTGGCATCATGGGCGCTCCCGTCTCCGGTATGATCTCCCGCTCGCTCTACAGCGCCGAGGGTTATCACCAGTGCATGGTCTGTGATCACCTCGTCGAGTTTGAGTGTGGCGTGGCGCTGGTGGACACCGTGGAGAAGTGCTGCGCGTCCATTGTGTTCGACACACTGCCCGAGCTGGATATCGCGACCCAATCCGTCCACAAAGGGCAGGCATGGGCGCAAAGCAAGCAGATCATCGCCCAACTGGCCGAGCAATACGATGTGTCCAGCACCAATCGGATCAAACCCGGTATCGCCGAGGCGACCCGTGCGGTGCTGCGTCGTGTACCAGACCATGTACTGGTTCGCTCTGTGTCTGACCCCGATGTGGCCCTGTTGGTCTTTTTGGCAAAAGAAAAGGGCATCACCATTACCGAAGTGGGCGACCAAATCGGTCAATACCGTGCTGTCACCATTATTAAAAAGGTTCTCTAAATGAAAAAACAGCTTTCTGCTTTTGGGCTGGGTGCCACCCTCTACATGCCTGCCACTCGCCTCGATATCGTGGAGACGATTTCCACCTGCAAAATCGAGGGGCTGCGCTCCTTGGTGATTTGCTTGGAAGATGCCGTGAGCGAGGACGATGTACCCGCAGCGCTGGCAAATTTAAAAAGCATGATGGTCGGCCTGAAAGCGGCCAAGCAGGAAGCTGATGATGACTCGTGGCCGCTCATCTTCATCCGTCCCCGCGATGAAGCCATGGCTGCAATGCTGGTCACCTGGTATGACATGAGCGCCGCAGATGGCTTTGTACTGCCCAAGTTCACCCATGACAGCCTCGACCGCTGGCACGAGATTTTAAATAAATCCCATCTGTGCTGGATGCCGACGCTCGAAACCGAAGAAGTGTTCGATGTGGCCGCCATGCAGGTGCTGGCCTCAGCGTTGATGAGTCACCCGAGCCGCGACAAGATTCTGGCCTTGCGCATCGGGGGCAACGACTTGATGAACTGCATTTCGCTGCGCCGTTCACGGGCCTTCACCTTGTATGATGGCCCGATGGGGTACGTGATCAAGATGTTGGTCGCCGTGTTTGGGGCTAAAGGCTTTGCCATGACCGCGCCGGTCTGTGAACACATTGAAGATCATCACTTGCTTGAGCAAGAATTGGCGCTGGATATCGCCCACGGCCTTGTTGGCAAAACCGCGATCCACCCCAATCAGATCGGGATCATCCAGAAAGCCTTCATGGTCAGCTCCCTTGATCAGCAAGACGCGCTGCGTATCATCAACTCCACCCAAGCCGTGTTCAAGGCCAGCGGAGCTATGTGCGAGCCTGCTACCCATCGGCGCTGGGCTAACAGCATCTTGGAACGGGTTCACTACTTTGGGATCGCCCCTAACGTGAATCAGCCAGCCGGCAAACTGTTAAATAAAAGGTGAGTAGTTATGGGCTTTCGTTTTCGCCAGACGATCAATATTTTGCCGGGTGTTCGCATCAATTTGGGAATGAAGGGCGCAAGCCTGAGTGTCGGCCCTCGTGGGGCCAGCGTGACTATGGGCAGCCGTGGCACCTACGCCAACGTTGGCCTGCCTGGTACGGGCCTCAGCTATCGTACTCGGCTCGATCAGGCTGCATCGAGTAGCAGTACCCAAGCACGGGCTCGGGCGGAATCGAAAGAGCAGTTACGCAATGAGCTGCTGGGGGAAGTTGAGCAGTTGGAGCAAGCGGTTAACCAATTGCTCAACGTCCATGTGCTCACCCCAGACCCGCGCCACGGCCACACCCTAAGCGAGCTGCAAGCCCATTATCTTGAACAGGCCAGTCAGCCCTATGCGGTGGCTGCGCCGGTCAGACCCGCCAAACCGGTGATCTCGCCACAGCCCGAGCAACCCAGCGCAGAGGCGGGGGCCGGATTTTTCAAGAAGCTTTTTGAGTCGGACGATGAGCGGCAAGAGCGCATTAATCACGCCCTTGGACGCTGGGAAGTAGCGATGAAAGAGTGGGAGCGCGAGCGGCTCTTGACCGAGCAGCGCTACCAAGGCCAACGCGCCGCTTGGGCCGAGCAGTACGCCCACTGGCAAGCCGATGCCAAGCGCCATGAAGAGGCCATTGCCACCTCCACGGCCAACCTTGCCAGTCGCTTTGCCAGCGATAGCGGTTACTTTGAAGCGCTGCTCAATGCCGTGCTGCAACAAACCGATTGGCCGCGAGAGACGCTGGTTTCCTTCGAGGTTGACCCGGCTCGGTCGCTGATCAGGATGGATGTGGATCTACCCGAAATCGATGACATGCCGCAATCCGGCTTTAGCCTCAATCGCGGTGGCTCGGATATCGTGGAAAAACCACTGAGCCAGAAAGCGGTGCGGGAGAATTATGCCCGTCATGTACATGGCTGCTTGCTACGCCTCATCGGCATTTCGCTGTTCACCTTGCCGTTTGAGAATATCGTTATTTCCGGCTTCACCCAGCGCATCAGCAAGCAAACAGGTAACTTGATAGACGACTATATTTTATCTTGTCACGCCACCAAACAAGGGGTGATAGGCATCAATTTTAACAATCTTGAAGAGGTCGATCCGATAGCGGCTTTGGAGCGATTCGCCTTGAATCGGGACATGACATCGACCTGCATTTTTAAATCCATTGTTTTGTAATCAAACGCCTCGTGAATATGGAAAGACCATGCTGTTAAGCGCCAAACAAAAACGACTCTATCAATTAGTCCTGCTGCTTTCCTCTGGCAAGCCTGTCTCCGGCCAGACCATCAATGACGAGTTGGGCTGCTCTGGCGCAACCCTGACCCGTACCTTTCGCGAGCTACGCGAAGGATTCGATGTGGTCATCAAGTTCAGCAAGAGCAACAACAGTTATCAGATCACCGAGTTTGGGGATCTCACCAAATCCCACATGGTGCAATTGGCTGCCGCACTGGAAAAAAGCAATGAGTTGCAAACTACCGAAGCAACAGATGTGGTGGTCGATCTTAAAAAGCCTAAGAAGAAGGCGGTTACGGTCTCGCTGAGCGTCACGGCCATTCGAAAGCTGGACAGGGTTACTGCGAAACTTAACCTGAATCGTAGTGATACCCTGGATAAGCTGGTCAGACTGCATATCGACAAACTCTGACAGGGATGTTAATAAAGAAGACCCTTTCGCTAATGTCAGTCAGTTAAGTACTATATTGACTGTATATTCATCAATGTGAATAGAGGTAAAGGTATCGAGGTTAACCAGTAAATTGGCTTCAAACTCTTGCCCTGACTGGCATTCAATAGAAAGTCAATCCAGGGCCGAATGCAGCCGCCTCATTTCGTATTCTGGGCTTTACTGCTGGCAGGTTTTTTCATTTTCTTCAATGCTTTGTTTTCTTTTCTGGTCATACCGAGTAGTGGTTAGTTATAAGAATTTATTGGGTCATTGACATTGCTCACACTTATTCGTAAGATTTAATTTATAGTTGACAAAATTATCAATAGATAGGGCGTAAACAAAGAATTTTTATATATAATTCAATAGGTTACTGCTAAAAACCCTACTCATGTAGTTTCCTGATTACCCATGATTAGCAGTCAGTTACCACGAACTATACTGATCTTACGTACAGTTATCGAGGTGCGAGATCATGGCCAAAAGCAAAGTCCAATTCCAGAAAGGCTACAGCCTGTTTGAGTTTCTCAAGGACTATGGCGCTGAAGCTCAGTGTGAAAACGCGCTGCTCGCTTGGCGTTTTCCGAACGGTTTCGTCTGTCCTGAGTGCGCCAACAAGACCTATTGTCGCCTGAAAAGTCGGCCACGCGTGCTGCAATGCAATCACTGCCGTCATCAGATGTCATTGACTGGAAACACCATTTTTGCAAACACCAAACTCCCACTGACCAAGTGGTTTCTGGCGATGCACCTGCTGTCACAGACCAAAACAGGCTTGTCAGCGATGGAGCTCAAGCGCCAGTTGGACGTCAAATATGACACCGCCTGGATGCTCAAGCACAAGCTGCTGCAAGCCATGAAAGAGTCCGATGACAAGCAGCCCATCAGCGGCATCATTCAGCTCGATGATGTCTACTGGGGTGGCGAGCGCCGTGGCGGCAAACGGGGTCGGGGCGCGGCAGGCAAGACGCCGTTTGTGGCAGCAGTGGCCCTGAACAAGGAAGGGCATCCAATCAAGATGCGGATGACGGTGGTCGATGGTTTCAAAACCAAGTCGATTGCGGATTGGGCAAAACGGCATGTTGCCAGTGGTAGCGCGGTGATATCCGATGGATTGGCCTGTTTCAGGGCAGTCAAAGAGGCCAATTGTGAGCACCTGGGTGTTGTCACAGGAGGCAACCTGGACTGGCTGGATCATCCGGCATTCAACTGGGTAAACACGATGATAGGAAATGTGAAAAACGCGAATTCAACTTCGAAGTGCGACACTCGCCTATGCCGCCTGACGGTACTCTTCGAATACCTTGACAGGCTGCCTGAATCCGAGACATTTCCGAGGTCGTAGGTTGAGCCACTGCTCCGCTCTCCTGACATCCTCGTCCGTGACCTCTCTCAGGTCTGTTCCCTTTGGGATAAACTGCCTCAACAGCCCATTGCTGTTCTCGTTCAGACCGCGCTCCCACGAAGAGTAAGGGTGCGCAAAGTAAGTCTCGGCACCCAGCGCTTCCTCTATCGCCTTGTGTTCGGCAAACTCGCCGCCGTTGTCAAAGGTGATGGTATGCACCTGCTCGATGTAGGGCGTTAACATCTCGATTATCGCATCCCGCACCACCCCAGCCTGTTTGCTCGCGACCCGCTTGACCAGATAGAGCCGGCTCTTGCGCTCCACCAGGGTGACCAGTGCACCTGTGCCTTGCTTGCCCAGCACCGTGTCCGCCTCCCAATCACCGAGCCGCTCCCGGCTATCGACGATAGCCGGCCGTTCATCAATAGAGCGGGCTTCCTTGATGGGAGAACGCAGGCTGCTCGCCCCCTTGCGGTAGCGCTTGTGGCCCTGGCGCAGATGGCGGTACAACTGGCCACCCCGGGCTTTGTCGGCGGCCACATGGCGGTATATCCACTCGTGACTCACCATGAGGCCTATCTGCTTGCCCACCGCGCTTATCTGCTCCGGGCTCCACCACCAGGCGAGTGTCAGCTCGACAAACTGGATGACATCGGCAGATAGCCGAGATTTGGCCGCACTGGCCCGTCGGTGGGTGGCGTGCTGATGCGCATTGTCTGGCTGGTAGCCCTGCGGCCCGGCGTTACGACGCAGCTCCCGGTAGAGGGTGGAGCGATGAACGCCAATGGCGCGTGCGGTGGCAAGGATGGACATCCCCTGTGCGCGAAGCACCGATAACTGGTATCGTTGCCCCTCGGTCAACTGCTGATAGCTCATGGTGATACTGCTTTTACTTTGGCGAGCAGAAGGGTACCACCAATCAGCAGTTGGCCACCTCTCGCCATTCATCCATGAGTGTCGCACTTATTATCTGAATTCCCGAAACTCGCTGCGGGGCAGTTGCCATACGCTCGGAGCGAAGCATTTACAAAGGCATCTTGCGGAATACTGCTTCCGGTTTAATCATCGTTTTGACCTCAAGAGCATGTTGGTTGAATTGGGGCATGCAGTCGTGGCAAGCCCTCCGATGCCATATCGGCTCTTGAAGCTGGCTGAGGGTCATGGGTAATCAGGATCGATTTTTTGCTCATGTAGGTTCATAGAAACCTCAGTTTACGCACGTAAAAAAGCCACGATTTTTTTCCAAAACACCTAAGCATTTTTTTTCATAACCACATCATTTTTTGCGAGAGTTTGATGCCGTTTTTTTTACTTTTTATGGTGGAGTTATTCTGTGGAAATCTATTGTTTTTTCCACGAGAAAAAAATTTTTCTATGAGTGTTTTTTTTGATTTCCATCGTTAGAAACCCCTCATTATTGACAATAAAAAGAGAGCAAAAAAAACAATTGAAATTTCAGAATAAAATATTTTCGATATTTTTTGTTGTTTGCTATTGCCATTTATATGAAATCAACCTAAATTAACTGCAACAAGGTGCATGCTATACATTCACATCTACAAATGATGAATGGGTGTACTTTAACCTAAAGATCATATTTGGTAATACGATCCTCGCTATTGGCGGAGCTTCAACTACCAATAGATAAACACAAGTGCCGAAATATTCCATGTTAACATGTAAGGTAGTATTGTAATGAGAAAAGTAAACGATGATATTTGTGCGATTGATATCGAGGTTCATAATAAAGCTCTTGATCTTTTGAGGGATAGATTTAACCTGAATAAAATTATCCGCCCCCTTGATAAGCATGTTGTGCTCAAAAACTATAACCATATTCATGAACTCTATGACTTCCCTGCATTTGTAATTTTAGATAATGGCATTGCAGAACCTGTAGCAAGTGCATTAGATAATGTATCTATTAAGATGTATTATGATGATATCGTGGCATCATTGGGCGATGATGAGAATGATAGGGCTGTTACTTATGACCAGGTACTTTCTGGTTGGGCCCAAAGTAACATGCCCAGTTACTATAGACCAGGTAATGACTACCAATCTGCTGAGGAGTTCCTTGCAGATATGGGGACTGACTATGTGAATGACTCTATTATTCTAGCAAATTATAAAATGGCTATAGATGTGCTGTTAAGAGCAGAAGCAAAGCCATGATTGATGTGAGTTTAGTTTCGATGCTGAACAATTAAAGGTTGGTCTTGCTTGTTTCAACGTATTACTGGTGATTCTGAAATTTAAATTGCTGTATGTAGGTGCTTAAAACACCCATGCCAAAAACGTAAACTTCAAATTCGATGGAAATAGCATTCTCAACGTATGTGGGGCTGTAAATACCGCAGCTTGTTTACAGTCCCCTTGTGGAGGTCTATTGCCATATAACCTGATCATGATTACTCATGACCCTCAGCCAACTTCAAGAGGTAATCCCCCCATTCTTCGGGAGCATTACCCAGCCAAAAGGGCCCATCAGGCGATTTGCCCAATCAGCAACGATGGCGTGGATGGCCAGTGAACCTGACTCGATAACCCCGAGGGTAGCATTGGCGAGGGAAAGAACACGCTTAGCATGCATGTCCTGTCCAAATATATCGTCGATGTGGTTGAGGATTAGTTCGTGGTTAAACATGGGGATAGTCTGTTGGGTATTAGCTGGTCAAGGATGGCGATCATACCTCAGAAGCCGCGCCACGCCTCGCTCATATGAGGGGATGGTTAAGTTTTAAAATAAGACATAAAGTGATTTTTAAACATTATTATATACATCTTATTCACGATTTGTAGATTAACAACGTTTTTATGGCTTAAAACTACGTTTAATCTACATTTTAAGCTTAACCATAAAGAAGTAGTGGTTAAGCTCTTATTACCACTCTAATTTACCTGACACCCTATCAATATTAGACGTTTTAGTCTGTGTTCTATACTGATAATACTCATAGCCAAATGATTTATCAATTAAGACCTCGGCGGTAAACTGATGCTCTAATTTATCATCAACCACTTGTGGTTTTAGAGCAACTACAGGCTCACCTTTCGCTTTTACCGAAGAATAGAGAACACCATCGCACTTCTCAGTAAAAAATACATTACTCAGGGCTGACGTTACTTGATATAAGCTTTCACTTCCTTCACGAGATAATATATCGGCAAAGAAACGATCTGTTAACTCATAAGCAAAAAGCAACTCTCGGCTAAACTTTTTAGCCATATATTCTCTTGTCTCAGTGTAATAGTCAAAGGTATCTTGGTTTAAGTAATATGGTTTTTCATTTCGCCTAACTTGATCCCATATACCTATGATTCTTAGATAAATATCAGTTCCACTTACTTGATGAGATCGCAAAACATTAAGGTGATCAAGCTGTTTCGCTTGAGCCTCAGATAACGCAACTCTTAATGCTGTATCATCTTGTTTAACGGCTATAGAAGCATAAAAAAGCGCTTGACCTGTAAGATTTAACCTACCCATCTTTGGAAACGTGCAAGAGGTTTTCTTTATGTAAGATAATTCATCAACATTAGTAAAGTTTTGACCTTCACAAAGGCGAACTCTTAGAAACTCAAGTTCATTTACTTGGTGTTCGAGTGTAATTGTCACGCAACTTGCTAAGTAATCTACTTTAGAGTCAATTTCTTGCTGTGTTAATTCACACTTACCGTTTATGTGCCCATTTAATTGACTAATATAAACAGAAGAGTGAAGTAAATTAGTATCCCCACACTCTACCGACGCTTTATTATCAATTAAATCAATTAATTCAGGAGCTAATACCATTACATAACCTACATCACTCTGCCACAACAAGAACAACGCTATTTGAAATACTCTCTATCAGCTCTGTTTTTTCCAAGTTTAGTTCCAGAACTCGGACTTTATAGCATCTATATCTTCTGATTTAAATGTATCATCTGAGATTAAATAAGCCTGAGATTGACTGTTGTTAACCATAAGATGTTTGTCGACTTTTTTATAGAGTTTGAAAGCATAGTGGTATTGACTGGAATAGCGACCTTCTAGCGAGAATACATTCTCAATGCTATTTTCCCCTATGAATTGAAAGATAGCTTGAGCAACATAGTTAAGCCTATCATCTCTTCCCATATTCATCGTAAACATTGAATAAGAATCTTGTTCATCAAAAGCTACAAATACTTGAATTGTTTCGTTCCCATCTCTAAAAATAAAATTTACAACTCGACCGTCTAGTTTTAGATCACCATCTTTATCAACTTTGTAGAGCGAATCTGCCTGATTATTTACATATAGAACATTATCATTTTTTACAATAAACATGATATCCACTTCAGCATCAGTCAAATGCATTCTACCCAAACTATTTAAGTTGATGTATTCATTGCTACTTCGGCTCAATAGATCTGAATCAATCCAAATATCATCTTCATCAAAGTAACTTAGCCACTCTTTTTGTTTGGCTGTGAGCACTAGTTTTGGATTGTCTGATAGGTTTATTTGCGTAAGGTTTTCTAGGTTTACTATTTCATCTGGCAACTTAGCTAAGTCATTACCATGTAAATTTAAATATTCTAAGTGATTAAGATTACATAAAGTTCTAGGAATACACTTTAACTTATTATTCCCTAAATCTAATGTATATAAATTAGATAAATTTCCAATTTCGGCTGGCAATTCAATCAAACTGTTTGTATGAAGATGCAAGACATGAATACCAACAAGATCAAAAAATTCAGATGGTAATTCTTTGATATTTTTATGATTAAGGTTGACTTCTAAAGAGCCATCAAAATCATAAATACTGCCTTTAACGAAACGGTTAAACTCCTTTAAGTAAGTTATAGAATCGACATCTGAAGGGAAACCTTCATATCGTTGATCGCCAAACATCCCTTCTACTAATTCTCTTTCTGGTAAGCCATTTTTCTTTGCCCAGCTTATTAAATTTAAAATTCGCTCTGACTCAGTTTGCGTACCTTGACTGATGAGGTTAAGGAGTTGTTCAAGAACTTTAGTTCTAATCTGAAACATTACTTCCGGTGTTCTACTAAAACAACATAAAACACTCTTGAACATTATGAATGCTTTTCCTGTATCCTGTTCACTAGCTACATTTGAAAACTTCTTGTAATCCACACCACAATTAAGAGCATATTCTTGATGAATGCCCCCCATTTCTTCAAGTTCTTTAATTTCTTCATATATGAACTGTTGAGCTATATGAACATCATTATCTAAAAATTGATCTAATAAAACTTCAGACCACCTCTTTGTGAAATGTTCTTCTCCATCTGAAGTTAATTGTGACCTCACTGCATCACCAGTTTTCTGCTCAAACGCTATGAAAGGTTGGATACGTTGAATATTTTGAATTGCAGCAGGAGTGCAAGCCTCTGTTTCTAATGATAGGCCGTTCTTTTCCATTTCTATTGCATAGGAAAAATCGTCAAATGCTTCAAGATATCTTTCTTGAATCATAAAGCACGCCCCCCGATTTACATAAACAGCAGAATGATTCTGGCTAACCTCTATTGATCTTGTGAAAAATTTAATCGCTTCTTCTTGATTACCAATTTGAGAGTATTGAATTCCTTGACGAAAAAGCTTTTCACCTTCAATCTCATTACTGTTGCTAATGCTTTCTTTGTTATCTTTCTTCTTTGAAAATAATTTAAAAAATGACATAAAAAACCCTTACGTTATAAAACTCTATTATTTAATGCGTATTCTCTATTTTGATAGTAAAAAGGATTAACAATTGGTTTTAGTGGTAAACCTGCCAATTCATCTGTCTTCTGCTCTACTATCATCGATTGAATATAATGACTGGGTATATGATTATTAACTAAAACTTCAGCCTGTGAGTCATACGGATAACACAACCTAGATTTATTAGTTTGTTGAAAAAACAACCTTTCAAATGCCTGAAAGCCATACAAAGATTCATCACTAGCCGAAGATATTGAGGCATTTGCCGCATTGGTAGGACAAAATAGACATTCCAGTTCCCATAATACACTAGGTGATATACTTAAAACGGCCCATTTCTGACTAGTATCGATCTGACGATATTTGTAAAACATTTTATCGTTTGGATAAGAGACTGATAGTGAAATCATATTAGTTCTGTAGTCAAAACGCCCTGAATCATTGACTCTATGTTTTTTAGCAATCTCACCATTATAATCTTTACTATTAAGCCCAATGTCTAAAATGCTTCTAACATTCTGGACTTTGGTAAAATGAATCAGTTCAGTTATATTTCGCTCTCGGCAAATATCTCGAATTCGCTCTTTGCTGTCTTGATTTCCATATTTCCCCAATCCATGATATTTCATAACTTCTTCAATAAGTTGTAATCTTAATTCAATTATTGACTGATAAGCACTTAATGGTGCAAGAAGATTGGAAAGCACTATATTGGGACTATCCAAATCTATTAGTGGAGGTTCATCTACTACAGTTATCCCACTTGACTTAGCAAAGTTTCGCACAACTAAAGAGCTTTTAGTCGCAAATGATAGTTCATTAGTTACAAATTCAAGTGCTGTATTCTTATCGGGTAACATTAAATTTATAATATTGAAAATTTTTTCAAAATTACGGTGCATAGTTATTAACCAAATAAATTTGCTTGTACTGGTTCTATAGGTTCGCTTGAAACCTTGCCTAACAACGATATAAAACTATCCGGGCTAGACAAACAATCCTCTAATTTTGCCATTTTGACTAGCGAGACATAAAGAGCAGCAGATCTTGCCTGACAATTGAAACTTTTATTAGGGTTAAATTCGATATCTGTAAATGCATTAAACTTAATAATATCAGCAGATAAAGACGGGGTTAGTTTAATGGTATTAAGGTATAGCCAATCGTAAAATATTGTCTTGGGTATTAAAGGCCATGTTTTACCATTGCTAAAAAAACCTGTTAATTCGCCACTTTCTTTTAAGCGAATGTCAGACTTTGCCTCTCTTGCAGGCATAAAAAGCAAGTCTTTAAACGGGCCTCCATTCTTAAAGACTTTTGCAGCATGAAAAATATTTTCCAACGGTACTTCTTTTTTATTTTTTAGCTGAACCATTAAATTAAAAGCACTTAATTGAACTCCCAATGGGTTATCACTTTTAGTGGAAATCTCTAAGAGGGTCAGATCGTTAAATTGTTCAAGTGCTGCTGTATGCAAAGATTTTATCGATTTTTTCTTCTGAGTAACGGCTAATCCTTTATGCCACTCAAAATCAATTATTTTCTCATCAACGAAAGGGTATGAATCACTCGATACAAAAACAGGTCTTTGAGCCATATAATTGATTCCTTTCTAATAACTATGAATTCAACAACTATATCACTTACTAATCAAAATTTATTTGATTTCCTGCTGAAAAATTGAAATTAATACAATCAAGTTACGATATACTGAAATTCACTAGTTTCACTGGCAAAACAGACTCTTTCTTTAAGAAAGGTTGCTCTATCTAAATAACTGATCCCAATAGTGCTACACCTTCGCTGTACCATAGCCATTCCCCGGGAAAGGAGACACGGTATCCATGAAGTGTTTCACTCGGGCCAGCAGGCTGGCCATTCCTCTGCATTGATGATTGCGCGTGATGGTTTCATGTAACTTGTGCCACAGCCGTTCGATGTGATTAACCCAAGGGCTGTAAACTGGCTGGAACACCAGGCAGAACTTGGGGTTCTTCTTCAACCATCGCTCGGTCTGTTTGCTTTTGTGAATGATGTAGTTATCGAGGATCAGTGTGATGGTTTTGGCTCGTCGGTAGTGGCGACGCAGCTTTTCCAGCATGGCGATAAACAGCGATGAGTTTTTCTTTATCCCGCTGACGTAAAGTACTCTTCCATTGCCTGCATGGAGAACGCCTGCCAGGTAATGTTTGGCGTTCTTTCCAGGTGTGACAACCCGCTTTTGCTGCGCTCTGAACATCCAGTCGGCCCCTAATTTGGGATTAAGGTCTATATCGACTTCATCCTCATAAAACACCGGATTATCTGCATCACAGCGGGCCAGTGCCGCGTCGATATTAGCCATTTTCTCCTGATAGGCAGGGTCTTTTATCCGCAAGGTCGGCACGGGCCTTCGCCAGACAATGCCCATACGCGGTAACCATCGGCGGAGCGTTGAGGCTGCCATATTGAGCCCCATTAACCGATTGATTTTGATAGCCAATAGTTCGGTACACCAACGGCTGCGCTGATAACCAAAATCTTGCGGAGAAAACTGCATGAGCAGCACCAGTAAGGTGACAATCTTGGCGACAGGTAAGATCGGGGCACGGCCAGCCGGTAAGGCTTCTAACGCCCCCACACCTTCATCCCGATACCACCGAAGCCAACGGCCGATGGTCNTCGGGGCACGGCCAGCCGGTAAGGCTTCTAACGCCCCCACACCTTCATCCCGATACCACCGAAGCCAACGGCCGATGGTCGAGCGAGCAGCGCCGGTAAGGTGATGAACATCAGTGATCGTGCGTCCTTCATGTAACAGCAAGATGGCCATCAAGCGACGAGAATGCCCTTTATCACGGGTGGCATGGATGATTTTGTGAATGCGGCGCCGTTGTGGTCGTGGCAGGGGTGGTAGGATAGGCATCAACTCAGTCCTTTTGGTGTGGCTTGTTTTGTTTCGCGCCTAATGAGATCGCACAAACTGGACTGAGTTCCCTTCCTCCTGTGATCTACTATTCGGAACAGCTATTTAGTGCCCTTGAACCCACGTTAATCGCCTTTTCAATCACCCTTGTATCGCCCATCAGTATAAGCCTTTCACTGGGTCGAGTTGATGCGGTATATAACCAGGGCCGACGCATGATCATTCTTTGCGCTAGTTGATCAAGTATCGATCAGTTGAGCGGCGCCAAGTACGATTTTAATTGTACCTTGCGTTGCCAAGCTGTAAATAGTCGAGATCTTAACTAACTGTTTATTTTTATGGTCCAGAAGTCTTTGCTCGACTACCTTGAATCAATTCCAGACCCACGCAATCAGGCCAATGCTCGCATATCTTGTCAGAGGTTGTTCAACCTGACCTCGGCTTAGTCAAGCCGGGGCCGGTGAACGGTTACGGGCCGCGTAGCGGTCCCACACTAATTATTTGTTATGTGCATTACCCTAGAGTTGAAGATAGGTTATTTGCAAATCAGCCATTAATAGGAATTAATTTTCCGCGGAGTTCAGGGGATAAGTCTTGTAAAAGAGCAATATGAATCCCGTCATTGCTGGTATTGCTTGCGGTAGTTGAAGGCAATGTTGCGTTTACCGATTCAGTCGAAAGTTTATACATTTTCCCTGTTAGCGGATCTACAACCAGCCATCCGATTAGTCCACCAAAAACCAAATTACCGCCTAGATACCAGCCATTAACTTTTGCATCAATTGTAATTGTTTGAGCTTTATAGCCATCTTTTTCTATAACTACAGTGTAATGTTTGCCGCCGAAATAAGAGCCATCGCTTTTTTGTAATGTTACAGTGGTCGGTGTTTGACCGGAATATATATCAAGGCCTTTCTCATCTTTAATGGAAATATGGGCATCGGAAGGTGTGCTCGTAATTGGCATAGTTTGCGAAGCGTCGCCAACAATTGTAGCGCAGCCTTGAAGCATAAGTGTTAAAGCGGTTGCAGCAGTGATAATTACTTTTTTCATATGTAAACCCTTAATCCATTAATAATAGATCATTACGATCGTTTACTATCCTAGGGAAGGTGCTAACAAGTCACTTGGCACAAAAACACACCATTCTAAATTATTGATATTAAATGGCTAAACTTTTTAGTTTTGGCACATAGGGTACTTATTCGCACCTTCCCTATCAAATTGATATGTCGTGTGCTTCATATATCTAATCGACAAAGGCGGAAAATGTCCGCCTATCACGGCATAAGCCCTGCTCGTATCTCACCAGTTTGATGATTCATCTTGAACTCAGCCAGATGCACCAAAATAGCTCATTAGCAGGCAGATTGTGCGAAATCCATAACTAGAAACCATATGATTGTTGTAGCTACCGCAGGGCGGTGTCATTGCACCCACGCATGATTGCCGTTCAGGTCTCAACCTGATGTCATTTTGAGTCTCTATCCTACTCTTCCCTGTTTTTGTTGAAAACCCTTTTTTCTTGCATGGGTTAACAAAACCTGATTACCCATGATTAGCAGTCACCACGAGCTATACTGATCTTACGTACAGTTACTGAGGTACGAGATCATG
Organism: Aeromonas sp. YN13HZO-058; assembly: GCF_001921245.1. Taxonomy (NCBI): domain Bacteria; kingdom Pseudomonadati; phylum Pseudomonadota; class Gammaproteobacteria; order Aeromonadales; family Aeromonadaceae; genus Aeromonas; species Aeromonas sp. YN13HZO-058. Next base: position 28,303 of record NZ_MQSY01000077.1, read on the forward strand.
GCCAAAATCAAAGTCCGTCTGGGCAGGTGGACGCTGGCATTACCTGGCAGCGGTGCTTGACCTGCACACCCGGCGGGTCGTGGGCTGGGCGATGTCTGATAAACCTGATGCAGAATTGGCAATCAAAGCACTGGAGATGGCCTATCAGCAGCGGGGTTGCCCATCCGGTGTGCTATTTCACTCTGACCAGGGCAGCCAATATGGCAGTAGGGCATTTCGGCAACGACTGTGGCGTTATCGCATAACCCAGAGCATGAGTCGGCGTGGCAACTGCTGGGATAACACCCCGCTGGAACGACTGTTCAGAAGCCTTAAGTCAGAGTGGCTACCAGGGCAAGATCGCGAATGTTTTTTAAGCAGGGCACGAGGATTTGACCGACCGAACAGGGTGTGATCTTATACTCTCTTTTACGGGAGTTTCGTCATGAACCATCAAGCGGCATTTACCCAATTCTTCTCCGAACTTGCTGGTCGATGGACTTTATGCATGACCAGCATCTGGGAGGCCATCATTTCAACAACCTGACTCAGCCAATGCCAGAACATCCACTTCCTCTGCGCCATTCAACATATCTCCAGCTACGGCTCGTTTTCGGCTTAGCAAATCGTCCAGTTTATTCTCGAATGTGGCATAGTGTTCTGAGACAACGGTGGGGTAGTAGACATGCACTTCTCGGGTTTGCCCTATACGATAAGCTCTGTCTGTGGCCTGATCTTCTTTGGCGGGATTCCATGATCGGGTGAAGTGAATAACATGGTTCGCTGCCTGGACGTTTACGCCAAAACCTACTGCGGACGTTGAGAGAATGATCACCCCAAAACCGGGTTGAGCCTGAAACTTATCAATGATCCCTTGGCGGCTCAGGCCACGACCAGCGGTCGCCGCAGTATCGCCATTGATGATGTGCACCGCAGGCAGAGAGAAGCGATCCATAATGGTCAGTCGTAGGTCTCGTTGAATTGATCGCAACTCCGTAAAGACGATGACTTTCTCTCCCAAGGACTGGATATACTCAAGTTTGTTGATCAGCCACCGCATCTTGGGGGATACATCAAGTAAGGCACCTTCAGGTCTGATCGCGTGGGGATGAGCACATACCAATTTCAATGTATGCAGAAGCCCTAAGACTGCGACGTTTCGTTCGCCAGCTTTTTCTATCAGGCTCGACTTCTCCTTATGTAGAGTGATTTCGGAACGATAGAGCCGGTCTTGGAGTGAGCTCATTGCAAGGTTACGACAGGATGTGTCCTCGATTTTGGCTGGAAGATCTGCCACATCTTCTTTCATGCGTCGTAATAATTGAGGGACAATGAGTTGCCGGAGTTCTTCCAACGCTAAATTATCTGCATCCGTCTTACACTCGATTGGACGGCGATAGTGCCGTCCAAAATCATTCAGTGCGCCGAGCAGCCCTGGTTGCACAAAATCAAAGAGACACCACAGATCGGTCAGTGAGTTTTCAACGGGCGTCCCGGTACAGGCCACCCGAAAATCAGCTTGGAGTGCCTTCGCAGCCTGTGTAACCAGAGTGGCCGGATTCTTAATTTTCTGGGCTTCATCGCATATGACAATGCCCCATTTTTGTCGCGCGAGAGAAAGCTCCTGGTCGCGTAAGGTTTCATAGGTGGTAAGCACGATCTTGGTGCTTCCGATCCAGCCGGGGCGTAGCAAGTTGCGGATCCCTTGTTGTTGCATGGTTATAGGGATCTCGTTTCTTTTCAGCTTCATTTCTGAAAGCTCAGAGCCATAGAGCTTGAGCATCGGCATTCCATGGGTGTGGAAGAATCGCTCGAACTCTCGCTCCCAGTTATCCAGTAATGACACTGGGGCCACAATCAAAACTGGGCGGCTAGTGTTGTTCCCTGAATGCTCCAGATACCAGGCAATAAAGCAAAGGAGTTGCAGTGTTTTGCCAAGGCCCATGTCATCAGCCAGGAGGCATCCAGTTACTTTGTTGGGGACTTGTGCATAGAGATGTTGCAGCCAGGCGAGGCCATGCATCTGGTGTGGCCGCAGACTCATACCAGGACGTAGTGAATTGGGCAAGATGGCCGTTGTGGGCTCAGAAAACAAACGAACATCTGTTGTTGTATCAATGCTGTTCTGGATCCCACTATCGACCAAAAGACCAGCTCGTGGTTTGCTTTCTTCCTTATCCGCGGGGGGAGACAATTCAAACTTTTTCGCCCATTCATCCCTGAGTGTTTCGGCCACTTTCAGGGTGACCTCCACCTCAATAGTTGGGATATGGACGCTACTGTTGCCATTCGCCTTGGCTTGTTCAATCCGTTCACAGAACTGTTGGAAATCTGCGTAATTGGCCGTGTCCCAGTGGTTGAGAAGATCGGCGTCAAGACCACATGAAGCCAGGAGTTCGGGGGGCAACCACTGCTCTCCGCCATCCTTGCCAATAAAAGGGGAGCTTGGCGTCTCTATGGGGCCAATCCCAGTCACACGGTCGCCATAGTTCGACATGTCAAAAAGCTCTTCAAACATGCGCCCCATGGCTTCCTGTTGCCAACGATCTAGTAGTCGCAGAATGCCAGCCAAGTCCTCATAGCGAAAATCAGATAGCTCCAGCTCATACCCTTGCCAGAAGCCACATGCTAAACCAGCGGCCATTTTGGCTTGTAGCTCTATGGAAAAAGGGTGGAATTCATGGGCATCAGTAAATCGTAACGAGGTTGCTGGGGCAGGGGTTGGGCAAATCTCCTCAAGCACCAGGTCAACATGAGAGATCTGACCTGCCGCATTAAAGGCTGGCTCTATATGAAAGCGGTGGAAAAAAATACCGGCATTGGCTCGAGCCTGTTCAAACTCGTCAGGATCAATGATGGCGACTGTTTCTGCACCCATTACGGAGTAGGGATTTCGAACCCATTGCAAGGCTTCGTCACCCGCCACTCGACGCCCAGGCATGCGTTTAATGCTTTCCAGTACTGTTTTGGATTCAGGACTCATGATGACATGAACCACAGAGCCATCGTGCTCAATGATGTGGTAACGCTCCTGAACCTGTTGATAAGCGTCAAAACTGTCCAACCACTTCTCGGGTTGGCCATCAAAGCCAGGAAGTAGTTCCATGATAGGAACGCCGCCATGGTGTGCCTTTCGCATTTCAATTTTTAATTTGTCAGGATGAAGCACGACTGACTTTGCAAGAAAGCCATCCATGCCAGCACCGGCAGCCTTGGCGAGCTTGCGAACTTTGGCCCAACCTAGCTGATTCGTGCGCTCGCCAGATTCGCTGTTTTGCTTGATTGCGAGTTCTCGGACGGCTTGCAGAACACGCCAGCTTTCTTCTGGCATCAACCCTTCTTGTTCGTCAATGCGAACGAGGGCCCCGGTACGGTTTAATCCACCCGTGATGAGATTATGTTCATTGAGCCGCCAACCTTGGATAGAGATGCGAAACTCGGGGTCGGATAAGGCACCTTCACTAATCAGCTGAGGAGCCAGATTCCAGACAGGGGGCAAGTCCAATAGAGGAATGCTGCTCAGATGCTCTTCATCTTGCATCAAGCGATAGAGATCTTCCCAGAGGATAATCGCATCGTCAGAAAGGCTGGTTAAATAGCCCTCGTCTTCAAGTTGGTAGAGGTAACTGTCCAGTGGCTTGTTTCGCTGGATGACCTCATTGCGATGAAATAGCAGGCCTTCATCCATCCACTCACTGACAGATGTATGGCTTGCAGTCGGCTCGCTCTTGTTCTTATTGGTACCAAAAAGTTTTTTTAGCATGGTTTATTTTATCCAGTAACCGCGTCCCTGCTTGTATTGGAAACCAAGACCCAGCAGTCGATTTTGTAGCCCTTGGGAAGGGGTTGGAATCATGAGCCAGAATGCTCCACCGTTGTCTCTGAAATCCGTGATCGAGAACTTAACCGACTCTGCTTCGATAAATTGCAATGCTTGACTAATGGCCTGCTCAATACTCCCTTTATTCGGCATTGGGGAAGTGGAACCTTGTTGAGCTTGTCGAACAGCGCTGAGTTTATTGCTGGGTTGTTTCGTTGGGGGTTGTTTGTCCGGATAGATACCCCGTTCGGCAAACCAGCGGTCGTATTTGTGCCACCAGCCTCGATCTGTGGGGGTATGTGGTAATGATTCACAGCCCTTAGACTTCCCCTTTAATTCGGGGGTTAACTCAAGGATTTTGGTATCCAGCTTGAAGGGAAGGTTTTGATCATAAGGTCGAAAATAGCAGGCATTACCTTTTTTGGAAAATTCGACGATGACATAGTCCCCAATTTGCATGATGAAGGCATTGTCCTCGGATGTTCCTCCCTTGAGCTGGCTAATGCGATCTTTGTTTTTCCGTCGGAATTCCACAAAGTCGCTGGAATAGTCCTGCATCGCCTGAGGGCCAAGAACAAGTCGGGTGAAGCCAATTTGATCAACAAAACGCAGCCAATATTCCAACCGATCCCGATCGACACCTCTTTCGCCTTGAAGCAATTTAAAGAAGGTCTCCAGATCCTCTTTGGCAAACCAGCGCATGACCATCTTGCAGACGTAATCTTCTACATTGACTGACCAGCGGTTGCGTGACGAGCCAATCTGCGGGCTACCCCAGCGTTGAAGCGCAGCCTCTTTGAGGGCCTTATGTGATTGATCTTGTCTTGAGCTCTCGGCATAGCGGGTCAAGAGTCGAGCTAGTACAGTGTCCGCAACCGAGGGTAATATGCTGGTCATCGCCAACATAGGCTCTATGCGAGTAACAAACGCCTCATCATTGAGTGCAGTTACCACATTGAGATGGTTGTTGATCATGGATTTCCAAAACCAGCTCTCATCAGGGATGGGCAGGTAGGTCTTGAAAACCTGCAACGCATCCACCTTGTCTTCAGAAAGCTCTTTTGCCAACTGTTTCCCAGGCGCATCGCTGAAGATATCCCGGTATTGCTCAACCACTGCAATCCAACGCTTGGGTGACTTTTGCTGCCCCTTAAACTGCTCAAATGCGCGCTTGAGTAGCTCCCGTAACTGTTTCCAGCACTCAAGGCCGCTCTGTGCTTCAGGTTTATAGGATAGGTAGGAAGACAGTAATCCAAACCACATCTTGCGGTTGAGAGTATCAGCCGTCAGGCGCGCATTAAATTCTTTCAGAATGACGGTAAAAAGTGCGGTGTCTTCTATAGCGCGCGCATAGGTCGGGACGAGATCGGCTAGTCCCCAAGCCACCAGCCTCCAATCGCACAACTGCATTTGCACGGGTGTTCGGCGCAGCTTGATAAAGGCATTGAGTCGTTGCTCGAGCGGGGGAGGCGGTGGCGCCGTCGTATTGCCGAATTGGGCGCAGGCTTGTTCGGCTTGCTGGGTCAATTTAGAAAAACTCAGTGATGGCGATAATTGGATGCGTCCGCCATCCCAGCGCAGCAGCGTTGCGCCCAGTCGTTCGGTCAGATTTTCAAGCTTGCTCATTGAGTTCATAGTAACTGGCATATCTCAGGGCGAGTGATATGAAATTCAGGGGCGTTCTGCTCGTTTTTATCTTCCTTCAGACCATAAAACTGCATTCTTAGCTCCACTCGGCGACTGGCATCCTTGCTCTCCTTGGCATTGTTAAACGATACCCCACCGGCCAGGAACAATTTGCGCACCAGCGTGCGTTGAGCCTCACTCAGACCCATCATCTCTTCGCGTTTATCATCGAGCAAGGCACAAACGACCCATTCGGAACGCTGCAAGCTCAAATGCAGGTTGTAGAGATAAGAACCATCAGTATCGGTGAATCCCTCAATAACGACTTGCTTAAACCATTTGCGCCCTTCTTTACTTTCCGCAGCATCCAGGATCAAAGGGACCACATCGCGCAGCGCTGCATTGCCATCAGGACCAAGACGATAGGCGTTGTAGCCAAAACGGCCTGCCTCGCCGAAGTTGATGCGGTTGTCCTTACAGTCCACAGTGATGGTTCGGTTTTTGTTGTGCGCTGCGACCTGGAGGTGTTCGCAAAGCGAGCGAATATCCTCAGAGCGGATCTTGTCGGCCTGGGTGGCTTCGTTGATGCGTTTGGTCACGGAGAGCAACGAGGCCACCATCACCACCAAAAACAGGATCATCAACGCTGTCATCAGGTCGGCATAGGATATCCAGAAGGGTTTTTCCCCATCGTCCTTGTTCCGCGGTTTAGGGAGGTATCTACCAAACATACATTATCCCCACCCTTATCTGCGGATCTTGCCGAGGGTATCGGAGAGTTCTTCCACACTGTCACCGATCTCCTGAACACCCGTAGCAAGGGCGCCAACAGCCTTGCTCAGCTCTTGATCCAGGCTCCCGAGAGAGCGGCTCAAGTTTTGCTCAACGCCATCACCAAAACGAGCAAAGCTGCGCTCCAGAACCTCACCGACGCGATCGAGGTAGCTGGCCGTCTCGATATTGATCTCCTTCATGTGACTCGTCACTTGGGTCAGGTCACTGATCATCTTTGCGCGAGAAGTAGCTTCGTTCTGGCTGCTGGCAGTTATGCCATCCACCGTAGCCAGCAGTCGCTGTACGACTTCCTGATGCTTCTGATAGGCCGCAACCTGAGTGGCTAGTTCGCGGCTAGCGGTCGCCACGGTTGCACCACTGGTATTAAATTGCTGAGCTGCATTGCTACTGGCATCCATCAATTTGAGAGCTGATTCTCCTGCACTACCAAAACGATCCGCGGCTCCGCGCATTTTCTCGGCGCCCTCTTTCATGCCAGCAATCGTTTGTCGAGTGACCTCGTCGATTTGACGCAGGTTATGCGCGGCCCCTTGTTGTTGCTCTTTTAGCCCAGCCAGTAAGGCTTGAACATTTTCACTCAGATCGGAGACCAAGGCTTTGGCGCCCTCTTGTACCTGCTGCTGAGCTTGATTGGCGCCCGTTGCCAAGGTATCTCGGCTCGACTCCATTGTTTTCATGACATCGCCGAGTTGAGCGCCCAACTGGCTGACAGCCGCGTTGATTTCCTTCATCGTCTCTTCTTGACTGCGACCCACGGACTCCTTCAAGCGTTCGACAAACGACTGCATATCTGTCGCTAATTGTTGTTGGCGAGTTTCGCTCTCAGCGAACAGGCGCTCCAGTTGCTCGCCCATGCGTGAGCCTGCTTCTTCACCCTTATTGCCTATGGCGGTAACAGCCTGTTGTAGATTGGCTATCATCTCGTTCATGGACGCCTGCATCACTGCTTGGCCTGCCGTCATATCGGCAATTGCTTTGTTCAACTGCTCGTTCATCGCCTGGCTGGATGATTCACCAGCATTTCTCATGTCGGTGACCAGCGATTGGAAGGCTCCCAGCATCTGTTGCATGGCAGAAACGGATTGGCCCATCATTTCATGCAGCCCGTTAAATTGCTGACCAAAACTGGCATCAAGTTTGTTCATAAAGGCCATCAGCACATCTTGCAATAACCCTTGTACTTGACCACTCTGATCGCTGCTGGCCGCCTGGACAGACTCTGCAATTTTCTGTAATGGCTCACTAAAACTCTGCTCGATAGACGAGCTGATGCTGGAGGCGACATCCTTACCTGACTCCCGATACACAGCCCCCAGTGTTTCGGTCAGTTTCAGGTTTTCGCGAACTTGGCTATCAACCAGATTTTGCAGCATCTCGCGCAAGTCACTCACCAGACCATCTTTTAACTGACGAGCCTGAATAGCGCTCTCTTCACTGCTTTTGACAAGGGCTGCTAGGTACTCTTCACCAACGCCTGATTCAAACAGGTGATCAATGCTCTCAGTGAGCTGCTCTAACGCGGCATAGCATAGCCGCAAGTGAGCTTTCTCCGAGTTGGTAATATACATAGCGACTGTTATGGCCGCCGCCGAGGCAAAAAACGCATCCCGGACGCCATCCAGTAAAATAGATACACTGTCTTGAATTTTCACTGGGTCTGATGCATCGAAATAGAACAGGCCAATCAACAAACCGGCAAAGGTACCAATGATGCCAATCCCTGTTACAATGCCGGGGAGGTGACGGAAGTATTCGGCCCGTAGCGGTGTATCCACAAGATTTTGTGAGCCAAAGAATACGGAGGATTGAACGGTTGCGCGCACCTTGGAGAGGCGATATTCACCATCTAACGTAGCGTGTTGATGGTGTAGCGTTTCGTTATACTCATCCCAAGCACTCTTTAAACTGGCACTGGCTGTGGCAAATATCTCTTTTAGCTTGCGTAGACATGCCTCAGCCTGCTCGGGCTTGAGCTGGACAATCTGTTGATGAATGGCCAGTAGCTCTTTACGAACCATGCTTGCGGGTCGGCGATAGAGCCATAGGTAACGCAGCAAAAAATAGATTAGACATAATCCCACTATGGCGGGAGGGATCATTTGAAGATATTGTAATCCAAGCTGTTGAACGATGGTTTCCATGTCTTCCAGTATCCGTTATTTATCCAATGCAAATATGTTGAGATAACACAAAGTTTTTAGATTTTTATGCTTATTCAATCACTTTCATTGCCGTACCTATTTTGCAGGTAGAGCACTCGTTATCATTCCAGATCGTCCTTTGCGGCAAGCTCGCCAGATAGTTCAGCTTCAATCTCTGCGATGCTGGGCAAATTCCGGCCCAACGTTTCCGGAAGATCTCGTAGCAACTGGTATTCGGCCACGCCGATAGGCTTGTCGATACCAGATAGCGCATATTCGGCAACTAGTCGGTTCTGTTGCTTGCACAGCAGCAGACCAATGGTGGGCTTATCATCAGGCGCTTTAATCTGTGCATCCACTGCGGCCAGATAGAAATTTAGCTGACCGGCATGTTCAGGTTTAAACGCCGTTGCTTTGAGCTCAACCACCACATAGCACTTCAAGCGGATGTGGTAGAACAACAAATCAATGAAGAACTCGTCTCCCGCTACCTCTAGTCGATACTGTTTGCCGACAAACGCAAAGCCTGCGCCCAGCTCCAGAAGGAAACGGGTGATATGACGCACCAATCCATCCTCGATCTCCCTCTCATGAGCCTCATTACCCAATCCGAGAAAATCAAACAGATAAGGATCTTTCAAGGTATCACGGGCCAGCGCAGAATCGGCGGCAGGCAAACGCCGTTCGAAATTCGTGACGGCAGCCCCCTGACGTTGGCGTAACTGGTTCTTGATATTGAGCTCTAGTGTCGAGCGCGACCAACCATTGGTCACTGCTTGGGTTGCATACCACTCGCGCCCAGCCTCGTCATCAAGCTTGGTCAGCAGAGTAACAATATGAAACCAGGGTAATTGGTCAGCAGGCTGCTGACCAAATTGGCCTTTGGGGCAATGCTCAGCAAAAAAACGCATATATTTGAGATTAGAACTCGACCAACCGCGCATATCCGGAAAGCTCTCTTTGAGGTCGGATGCTAGTCGGTCGATCACCCTGGCCCCCCAGCCTTGCTCGGCCTGCCGCTGCACAATTTCCTGTCCGATGCGGCCATAGAGCCGCACCAACTCGGCGTTGACGGCCAGTGCAGCCCGTGATCTGGCCTGCGCTATCTCTTTTTTAATCCCGGCTAGCCAATCGGCGTAGCCTGCTGGAATAAGGGGCGTAGTGTTCATCTGATTGATGCCTCCACAATGGCCTTGGCTTCTGGTAGTCGAAACTGGCTGAAATACAGTTTAGATAGAAGGGTGTCGCGCAAGTGGGCGAGGGTAATAGTGCAAATGATCTTGACCCGCCATCTCCGGACAGCTTTTGTATCTTAAGTTAACGATGCCCGCTGCCGCCGGTATTCCCTTGGGGAGTGATATCCCAGCGCGCTGTGCGGGTGGTCTTCATTGTAATGCGTGAACGCTGCTGCAAGGTTTTGCAATGCTGTTCTCACATCCGGTTTTGGCATGAATGCGATATAGTCTTCTTTCATCGTTTTCACGAACCGTTCCGCCATGCCATTGCTCTGCGGGCTGCTTACCGCAGTTGTGCAGGGCTCCAGATTCAGTTCTCTCGCGAACCTTCGTGTTTCATGCGCGGTATACGCTGAACCGTTATCCGTCAGCCACTGCACTGGTGTGTCCGGCAACCTGTCGCCGAAGCGCTTTTCCACCGACCTCAGCATCACATCCTGCACCGTCGAACTGTCATAGCCTCCCGTGCTTGCTGCCCAGTCTATGGCCTCACGGTCGCAGCAGTCCAGCGCGAACGTTACCCGCAGTTTTTCACCGTTGTCGCATCCGAACTCGAAGCCATCTGAACACCAGCGCATATCGCTTTCTGCTACCGCGATTTTGCTCTTATGTTCACGCTTCGGTCGCTCTGGCTTGTCATGCAACAACAACAGGTTATGCTCGCTCATTATCCTGTAAAGCCGTTTGGCGTTCACAGGTGCTTGTCCCTCTGTGCGACGTTGCTTGCGCAGGATACCCCACACGCGTCGATAACCATAACTCGGCATATCGCTGATAATGTTGAGGATAGCCGACAGTATTTCTGCGTCTGCTTCGTCATTACGCCGGTTACAGCGCCTGTCCTGCCAGTCGGCAGAACGGTTAACCCGCAGTGACAGTTGCGCACGCGACACGCCCATGGTGCGGCTGACCAGGGCTATTCCCCGTCCTTTGGCAACAAGGGCGCGTGCGCTATCCATTTTCGCGACTGGCCGTACTCCACGGCTTCTTTCAGGATCTCAACTTCCATCGTCTTCTTGCCCAGAAGGCGCTGAAGCTCCCGGACCTGCTTCAGAGCAGCAGTAAGCTCAGAAGCAGGAACGACTTCCTCTCCGGCCGCCACGGCGGTGAGGCAGCCTTCCTGATATTGCTTCTTCCACTTAAACAGCAGGCTGGGCTGGATACTATGCAAGCGGGCGACATGGGAGACATTCATGCCCGGCTCCATCGTCTGCTGGATAATGGCGATCTTCTCCTGAGGAGTTTTACGTTTACGGACTTCTTGCCCTAAGGAAGGTGCGAACAAGTCCCTGATATGAGATCATGTTTGTCATCTGGAGCCATGGAACAGGGTTCATCATGAGTCA
>NZ_MQSY01000053.1:0-16421 GCF_001921245.1 Aeromonas sp. YN13HZO-058
CTGCTGTTCTGGGGTCAGTGCTTTGCTGATTGGGGTTGTACCACAGCGTTCCGATTGCAGTTGCTGAACCCAGCGACGAAGTACGGTCTCACCGACGTCCAGCGAATGGCTGGCTTCGCAAGCACCAGGGATGCGGCCTCGAGTTTGAATTCGGCAGTAAATGAGCGACGTAATCTTGTCATTGAACACCTCAGGTCATGGTGGCGACTGTACCACCTAAAATGGTGCCCGGGATGATTAGACCACTACAGTTTATTTTTCAGCAAAAGAGTGTCTAGAAAACCAGAGGCGAGCCAATCACAGATATGAAAAAAGGGCCCGCAGGCCCTTAGAAAAAGTAACGATGTTATCCACCAAACAGATGGTGGCTGACGATGAACAGGCCGCCGGAGAGCAGCATGGTCAGCGGCAAGGTCAGCACCCATGCCATCAGGATGGTCTTGATAGTCTGGCTCTGCAGGCCGGATTTGTTGGCAATCATGGTACCCGCCACCGCAGAGGATAGGATGTGGGTGGTGGACACCGGCATACCGGTCAGACTGGCAACCCCGATGGAGGTTGCAGCCGTGATCTGGGCCGCGATGCCCTGACTGTAGGTCATGCCGGTGGTACCGATCTTCTCGCCCACGGTATGGACGATACGACGCCAGCCCACCATGGTGCCGCAACCCAGCGCCAGCGCGATGGAGACGATCACCCAGGTCGGTGCGTATTCGGCAGTCGCGGTCAGATCCTTGCGCCATTTGGCCAGATCGGTCAGCTCCTTGGCGGGCAGCGGCAGCTTGGCAGCCTTGCGGGCAGTGTCATCGATACAGAGCAGCAGACGACGCACTTCACGGCGATCAGTCAGGCTCATCTGATCATAAGTACGCACGGCAGCCAGACGGGCATCCAGAGTAGCCATCGCCTGCAGCACGCCATCGGCGGAGCAGTGGGTCATCAGCTCTTCCTGAGCCGTTACCGGTGCAGAGAAGTTGATGACGCCAGAGAGAGCGGACTGGTTGCGCTGGTAGATCTCCATGATGCGCTGGTTGGCATCCTGAGTCCGGTCCAGATCATAGGAGCGGCTGCTCATGTCCAGTGCAAAATAGGCGGGCGCCATGCAGATCAGCACCAGCATCACCAGACCGATGCCCTTCTGGCCATCGTTGGAGCCGTGCACGAAGCTGACGCCCATGGCAGAAGCCACCAAGGTCAGACGTGCCCAGAACGGCGGGTGTTTCTTGCCATCCACCAGCTGACGCTCTTCCGGCGTTTTGTGGATCTTGTTGCTGGTCCAGATGCGCTTCATCGCCAGCAGCAGCAGCGCCGCGATGATGAAACCGATGGTGGGAGAGATAATGAGGGAAAGCATGATGTCGATCGCTTTGCCCACGTTGATCCCCTCTGTCACCGGTTTATGGGTGATCCAGGCATAGGCGCCGCCTACCCCCAGAATGGAGCCGATCAAGGTATGTGAACTGGAGGCCGGGATCCCGAAGAACCAGGTACCCAGGTTCCACACGATGGCGGAAAACAGCAAGGAGAAGACCATGATCAACCCTTGGGTGGAATCCATCCCAAGCAGCAGGTCGATGGGCAGCAGATGGACAATGGCATAGGCCACCCCCAGACCGCCGAACATGACGCCGAAAAAGTTGAAGATCCCCGATGCGACCACCGCCAGGTGAGCCGGCATCGCCTTGGTATAGATAACCGTTGCTACCGCGTTGGCGGTATCGTGAAAGCCGTTGATAAATTCATAGGCAAGCACAAAAAAAACGGCCAATACCAAACCGATTGACCACCACAAACCCAAACCACTAAACATTTCAAACATAAAAAAAAGCCTGTTTATGAGTTGCGGCGGATTATGCCAGATGGCGGCCAACACCATAGCCACCATTGAAATATTTCAGCCATAAAAAAAAAGAGCTTTTTGGTAAAAAATATCCTAGAGCCAGTCTTTATGCGGTTTGCCACTGATTAATTAAAGCCATCAATGATTGCGGGAAAGGGCAAAAATAGCTGATATTTAAGCCAATAATTTCATTTTTATGACGTTTTTATGACAGAAAAATGGGCGAAAATGGTGATAAAACACCCCAGCCCTGNGATTGCGGGAAAGGGCAAAAATAGCTGATATTTAAGCCAATAATTTCATTTTTATGACGTTTTTATGACAGAAAAATGGGCGAAAATGGTGATAAAACACCCCAGCCCTGCCAATCTCATCCGACCAGCACCTCAAACCCCATACCCGTTTGATTCCAGATGCAAAAAGGGAGCACCTTGTGCTCCCTTGAATCGTTGCAGTACGACCTGTTATCAGTCCTGATTGATGCGGCTGGCAACGGCGCCCTGCTGGCTCTTGTACTTGGCATTTTCCCGCTTGTTGTACGGACGGGCGGCGGCGCCGGAGAGCATCTCGAAGTTCAAGGCGCCGATCTTCATCTTCGGGCGCAGCGCCAGCGGCAGTTTGCCGCCGTTGTAGAACTCCAGCACGATGCGACCGGACCAACCCGGATCGATGCGGTGCGCGGTCACGTGTACCATCAGACCCAGGCGTGCCAATGAAGAGCGGCCATCCAGCCAGCCGACGATATCGGCAGGCAGGGTGACCGATTCATAGGTCACCGCCAGCGCCAACTGGCCCGGGTGCAGATAGAAGGCTTCACCATCGGGGACGTGGATCTCGTCACTCATCACCCGATCGATGGCATCGGCCATCTCGCTGCTCGGACCGCTCAGATCAATATAGGGAGCGGTATGATCGCGAAACACCCGAAACTCGTTACCCAGCAGCACATCGACACTGACACCACTGATCCGCTCTACACCGGGCCGTGGCTCAATGACGATCTTGCCTTCATCCAGATGGCGTTCAATATCGGTATCACACAGACGCATTGGGCGACTCTCCTGACAAATTGTGCTTTTAAAAAAGCCGGGCATCACCCGGCTTGTTTCAACTTAACCAATCAACATGTGGCGAATACGTGCCTTGAGCATATCGATCGCGATACGGTTCTTGCCACCACGGGGCACGATCACATCGGCATACTGTTTGGATGGCTCGATAAACTGCAGGAACATCGGACGCACCGTCTTCTGATACTGCTTGAGCACGGAGTCCATGGTACGGCCACGCTCCTGCACGTCACGCACCAGACGGCGCAGCAGGCAGATGTCGAGCGGGGTATCCATGAAGATGGAGGCATCCATCAGATCACGCAGACGGCTGTCGGTCAGCAGCAGGATCCCTTCCAGAATGATCACCCGGCGCGGCGCAAACGGGGTCACTTCGCGCATCCGGGTATGTTCGGTGTAGGAGTACTGGGGAATGGCGACCGCATGACCTTTGACCAGCTGGCTCAGGTGCTGTACCAGCAGGTCGTGGTCCAACGCATTGGGGTGGTCATAGTTGGTCTTGACCCGTTCTTCCATGGTCAGGTGGGTCTGATCACGGTAGTAGCAATCTTCGGTGATCACACCAATCTGACCTGCGCCCAGTTCGGCCACCAGCTCTTCATAAATGGTCTGGGCGATAAGACTTTTGCCAGACGCAGATGCGCCCGCAATACCGATGATCACACACGAATGTTGAGTATCAGACATGACAAATACCTAAAAGAGAAGAGCAGTGGGGATGGTTTAAACCGATCCATTATATAAAAAAGGGTGGGTCATGCCCACCCTCAATTCCCTTTCAAGTGACCGATAGCCGATTATTCATCCAGTGCCATGGCATAGAGGGGGGTCGCAATCGGTTTTGCGCTGAAAAAGAGTTCAGCCCCTACCCTGCGCGCCAGTTTCAAATAGGCCTGAGCCAGGCTCCCTTCCGGTGCGCCGAACACCGTCGGGCAGCCATCATCCATGTGCTGGCGGATGTCGATGTGCAGCGGCAACTGGCCAAGCAGCGCCACTTGATACTGCTCTGCCATCTTCTGGCCGCCACCGGTACCGAACAGCGGCTCATGATGACCGCAGGCGCTGCAGACGTGGTAGCTCATGTTCTCGATGATGCCGAGCACCGGCACATTGACCTTGTTGAACATGGCGATCCCCTTGCGGGCATCGGCCAGCGCCACATCTTGCGGGGTCGTGACGATCACCGCCGCCGAGGTGGGCACCTGCTGGGCCATGGTGAGCTGGATGTCGCCGGTGCCTGGCGGCATGTCGACCACCAGATAATCCACTTCACCCCAACGGGTCTCATGAAGGATCTGCGCCAGCGCCTTGCTCGCCATCGGGCCACGCCAGATGGTGGCATCCTGCTCGGAGACCAGATAGCCGATGCTGTTGCTCTTGAGGCCACAGGCCATCACCGGCTCCATCAGCTTGCCGTCATGACTGACCGGGCGCTCCTTGAGGGTGCCCATCATGGTGGGAATGGAGGGGCCATAGATATCGGCATCGAGAATGGCGACCCGCGCCCCCTCTTTTTGCAGGGCCAGCGCCAGATTGACCGCGGTGGTGGATTTACCCACCCCCCCCTTGCCAGAAGCGACCACGATGATGTTGCGAATGCCCTGCACGGCGTTGAGCCCCTGCGCCCGTGGCATGCTGGCGACGTCAATCTCCAGTGCCCAGTCGATACGGGCGGCGCCGGTGGCGCTGCGCAGCCTGGCATCGTAGTTCTCTTTGAGCTGATCGAGCAGCGAGAGACCGGCAAACGGCAATACCAGCCGGATAGTAAGCCCCTGCCCCTGATTGATGATCTCGCGAACGAATCCGGCATCCACCAGATCCTTGTGCCAGCCTGCTGGCTTAAATTCGGCGAGGATCTGTTTTACTGAATCAATCACCATTAACTCCTCATTATCTTGTCTTTATCTTGAGGTGAACGGTTACCGCACACAAATCAGTGGCTTGCCTGCCATCATCACGGCAGGCTCTGCCAAGGTTGGCACAGCCACAACCCTAGGCAGGCTACCCCCAATTCGGGTAACATGCACGGCACTCTATCATCCCAACAAGCACATCAAGAACGTAATATGGCAACTGATCCTCGTAAAATGCTGGTAACCTGCGCCCTCCCCTATGCCAATGGCTCCATCCATCTTGGCCACATGCTGGAACACATCCAGGCCGATATCTGGGTTCGTTATCAGCGAATGCGCGGTCATCAGGTGCACTTCATCTGTGCCGATGATGCCCACGGCACCCCGATCATGCTCAAAGCGCAACAGATGGGGATCACCCCGGAAGAGATGATTGCGGCCGTCTCCAAAGAGCACCAGACCGATTTCGCCGGTTTCAACATCAGCTTTGACAACTATCACTCCACCCACAGCGACGAAAACCGCGAGCTGGCGGAGCTGATCTATGGCCGCCTGAAAAATGGTGGCTTTATCAAGAGCCGCACCATCTCCCAGCTGTTCGATCCGGAAAAATCCATGTTCCTGCCGGACCGTTTCGTCAAGGGCACCTGCCCCAAGTGCAAATCTCCGGAGCAGTATGGCGACAACTGCGACAGCTGCGGCGCCACCTACAGCCCGACCGAGCTTATCGATCCTAAATCCGCCGTCTCCGGTGCCACTCCGGTGATGAAGGACTCCGAGCACTTCTTCTTCGACCTGCCGCAATTTGAAAAATGGCTCTCAGAGTGGGTGCGCGGCTCCGGCGCCATTCAGGAAGAGATGGCCAACAAGATGCAGGAGTGGTTCGAGAGCGGCCTGCAGCAGTGGGACATCACCCGTGACGCTCCCTATTTCGGTTTCGAAATCCCCGGCGCGCCGGGCAAGTTCTTCTACGTCTGGCTTGATGCCCCCATCGGCTACATGGCCTCTTTCAAGAACCTGTGCAACAAGCGCGGCGACATCGACTTTGACAGCTACTGGAGCAAAGACTCCAGCGCCGAGCTCTACCACTTCATCGGTAAAGATATCGCCTACTTCCACTGCCTGTTCTGGCCATCCATGCTGGAAGGGGCGGGTTTCCGCAAGCCGACCAAGGTCAACGTACACGGCTATGTGACCGTCAACGGCGCCAAGATGTCCAAATCCAAGGGCACCTTCATCAAGGCATCCACTTACCTGAACCACCTGGATCCGGAGTGCCTGCGTTACTACTACGCCGCCAAGCTCAACAGCCGCATCGACGATCTGGACCTGAACCTCGATGACTTCGTGGCTCGCGTCAACGCTGACGTGGTCAACAAGCTGGTCAACCTCGCCTCCCGCAACGCCGGTTTCATCGCCAAGCGTTTCGACGGCAAGCTGGCAGCCACCTGCGCCGAGCCAGAGCTCTACGCCGAATTCGCCAACGCCCGCACCACCATCGCCGAGGCCTATGAGGCACGCGAATTCAGCCGCGCCATCCGCGAAATCATGGCGCTGGCCGACAAAGCCAACCGCTACGTGGATGACAAGGCCCCCTGGGTGATTGCCAAACAGGAAGGGGCTGACACCCAGTTGCAGGAAGTCTGCTCCGTCGGTATCAACCTGTTCCGCGTGCTGATGGCTTACCTCAAGCCGGTGATGCCGCTGCTCGCCGAGCGCGCCGAAGCCTTCCTGGGTGAAACCCTCTCCTGGGATGGCGTGGCCCTGCCGCTAACCAACCATCAGCTGACCCCGTTCAAGGCGCTCTTCTCCCGCATCGAGCCAGCCAAGGTAGAAGCCATGGTTGAAGCCTCCAAGGAAGATCTGGCCAAAGAGCAGGCACCTAAAGTGACCGGCCCGCTGGCAGACGACCCCATCAGCGAGACCATCAGCTATGACGACTTTGCCAAAATTGACCTGCGCGTCGCGCTGATCAAGAAGGCCGAAGCGGTACCGGAAGCGGAGAAGCTGCTCAAGCTGCAACTGGATATCGGTGGCGAGACCCGTCAAGTGTTTGCCGGTATCAAATCCGCCTACAACCCGGAAGATCTGGAAGGCAAGCTGACCGTGATGGTGGCCAACCTGGCGCCACGCAAGATGCGCTTTGGCATGTCCGAAGGCATGGTGCTGGCCGCAGGCCCGGGCGGCAAGGATCTCTGGATCCTGGAGCCGCAGGAAGGTGCCCAGCCAGGGATGCGCGTCAAGTAAGCGTATCGCTGACTGCGACCACAGCGAGATAGAGAAGAGAGGCCAAACGGCCTCTCTTTTTTTGTCTCTCCTGTTTGGCTTGAATAGTTTTTGTCGATGCTGGTCGCGGATAGCTAACGCAGATTGCGGTCTCGGGGTTATCCACCACTGGGCTTGACGGGCGTTACGTTTTGTTCTGCATACCAGACCACCCGACTTGGCATCTTATCCATGTTGTGGCCTGCCAGCATCGCCAGTTTGAGCGCCACCAGCTCCGCCTGCTGACACTCCAGTTGACGCAAACGGGCGGTGATCTTTCCCTTCAACTGCAGCCGCAGCGTCGTCTGCTTGTGGGTGCGTCCCTTTTCTGCTCGCAACGCCCGCCGCCATTGGCGCCAATCCTGCAACTGGCCAAGTCGCTCCTGCCAATGAGTCAGGGTGACCAACCAGCCCGGATCCCCTCCCCCCAGCGCCTGCAGCAGCTCAACGCCATAACGGACCTGCTTGATCTCGAGGCGCAGCCGATGCCAGCGGCGCAACTGTTGACGACGGGTGTGGGCCGATTTTCCGGCAGAGAGAGGATGGTCATCGAGGGCGCACTGCGCCTCATCAAGCCGCAGGGCCAGATGTTGCTGATAGAGCGTCACCAGTGCCCGCGCATCCGGCACCTGCGCCACCGCCGCCAGCCAGCGGGCCAGTCGCCGCGACAACTGGGGCACGCGGCAGGTCGATTTGTGGGTATCAACAGTGCTGGCGGGCGGCTTGCCAAAACGCTCGGTATAGACCTGCGCATCCCGCAGCGCCGAGAGCCGCCCGACCGAGCGCAGCAAACGCAGCTCCAGTTCGGGGTGATAGATGAGTGGCCGCCACAGGGCGAGCAGCGCCAGCAGGCGGCGCGCCGCGATACGGTAGCCATGCACGGTCGGCTCGCTGGCCTCTTCACGCACCGCCCGCGCCGCCTCCTGATAACGGGCGACCCAGACTTTTGCCTGAGTCAGCAACAGACCTTCCTTGTCAGCATCCATCTCGTCCCTGCCGCTTCAGTTGGTGTGAAAGCCCTGACCGGTGGGCGGCAGCGCCTCTTCATACTCCATCCGGGTCACTCTGGCGGTGCGCGGGCCATGCTCCAGCCACCCCAGCATCATCTGCACCCCCTGCGCGGGGCCGCTGATCAGGATCTCCACCGAGCCATCTTCGAGGTTGTAGGCATGGCCCCGCAAACCCAGTTGCAGCGCCCGCTCACGGGTGAAATAGCGAAATCCCACCCCCTGTACCTGCCCCCACACCCGAATGACAAACGATTGCTCTCCCATTTCTCGCACCTTCCACTTAAGAAAAAATTTCCCGCGACGATAATGTGCCCGACACTCTATCTTCTGCAGGATGCAGCTCCATTATGAAAGAAGTTAAATTCCGGTGGGTTGACCGCTATCTCATTCACCTCACCATCAGTGAAAAATTCCATATCGCGTTCTGGTTACCGCTCTTTATCATCGCCTTTCTCAGCTGGTACATGCTGGCGGCCAGCCATCAGCAGGAGATCTCCCTGCGGGTAGCGCAGTTGCAGCAACGGGTCGAGACCACGGCGCAGCTGGTCAGCCAGCAGCCCACTCTGGTGTTGCCTGCCGATCTGCGTCTGACCACGCAAGGCAGCAGCGGGTTGCAGCAGCAAGGGGATCACTACCTGTTTACCGCGCCAGCAGGTCAGGCGGGCTACGTCACCGGCGATCTCGATACCGGCAACCTCTCCATGTGGGACGGCCAAGGCTCGACCATGACCCTGATCGCCGCACTGGCCGCCCTGATGGCACTGGTGATCCACTACATGATGACCTTTGTCTCTGGTGCGCTCTACTCCACCAACAAGGCGCTGCAAACCGTGGCGGACGGGGATCTCACCTTCCGTCTCAACTTCTTCCCGGTGCGCGACGAGTTCTCCACCCTGGCGGGCAGCATCGACCGCTTTACCGACCGCCAACACCAGATCGTCAAACTGGTGGAGGAGTCTGCCGAAGCGCTGACCATGGCCGCCGACGAGTTTCGTGACCATGCCCGCGAAGGCGAGACCATGGCGCGCTCCCAGCGCCAGCACATGGATTCACTGGCCACCGCCATGGAGCAGATGTCGGCGGCGATCCGCGAAGTGGCGCGCAATGCCAACGACACCCTGCAGCAGACCCGCCAGTCGAGCGAAGAGGCCGCCAATGGCGCCAACCGGGTAGCCCGTACCATCGAGGCGATCCGCACCCTGGCCGACGAGATTGGCAACGCCTCCGGCGCGGTCGAGCGGCTCACCCACAATGCCAACCGGATCAACGAAGTGGTCAACGTCATCAACGCCATCTCCCAGCAGACCAACCTGCTGGCGCTCAACGCCGCCATCGAAGCGGCCCGGGCCGGTGAGCAGGGGCGCGGCTTTGCGGTGGTAGCGGATGAAGTACGTACCCTCGCCAGCCGTACCCAGCAAGCCACGGTGGAGATCCAGCAGATGATCGAAGAGCTGCAGACCGGTACCGGCGCCCTCAACGAGATCATGGAGAAAACCGTGGGGCGTGCCGCCAGTAGCCAGCAACTCATCAGCGAGGTGGGGCTGGATATCGAAAAACTGAGCAACCACAGCGATGCGGTGCTGGAGATGAGCACCCAGATCGCCACCTCCAGCGAGGAGCAGAGCTCGGTCGCCGCCGAGATCACCCACAATCTCGATCAGGTACGCCATGAAGCGGCGCAGGTGGAAGAGTCTGCCAGCGCCTCGGTAGCCGGTACTCAGGGACTGAAAGCCACCGCCACCGAGCTGACCCAGGCACTCAAGGGGATTAAGATCTGACCATTCGCGGTGCCAGATCAGGGCAATCCGCTCCATTACACCGGGTTGTTTGAGTTTTACCTGCGGGCCACATAGAATGTGGCCCCTTTTCTTTCTACCATCGGCAAACACCCATGAGCGTTTTCATCTATCTCGTCAAAGGCCGCGAAAAATCCCTGCTGCGCCGTCATCCCTGGATCTTCTCCAAGGGGATTGAGCGGGTTGAAGGCAACCCCGTTGACGGCGACACCGTCGAGATCTATGCCAACGATGGCAAGTGGCTCGCCCGTGGCGCCTGGTCAGGCAGCTCCCAGATCCGTGCCCGAGTCTGGACCTTCGACAAGGATGAGACCGTCGATCTCGACTTCTTTATCCGCCGTCTCAAATATGCCCAGGAGTCCCGCGATCCGCTGATCAAGCGTCAGGGGCTCACCGGCTACCGCCTGTGCGCCGCCGAATCCGACGGCCTGCCGGGTCTGACCATCGACCGTTATGCCGATTTTCTGGTGTGCCAGATCCTCTCTGCCGGTGCCGAGTTCCAGCGCGAGCTGATCACCCAGGCGCTGCGTACCCTCTACCCCGAGTGCAGCATCTATGAGCGCTCCGACGTAGCGGTACGCAAGAAGGAAGGGCTGAAAGAGCGCACCGGCGTCATCTATGGCGAGACCCCGAATGAGCCGGTGGTGATCGAAGAGAACGGCGTGAAGATCCTGGTGGATATTCGCAACGGCCACAAAACCGGCTTCTATCTGGATCAGCGTGACAACCGTCAGGCGGCCGCCAAGTACACCGAAGGCAAGCGGGTGCTCAACTGCTTCAGCTATACCGGTGGTTTTGGCGTCTATGCCCTCAAGGGCGGAGCCAAAGAGTTGGTCAACGTCGATCTCTCCCAGAATGCGCTGGATATCGCCCGCCAGAATGCCGAGCTGAACGGTCTGGATACCAGCAACACCCAGTTTATCCGTCACGACGTGTTCAAGCTGCTGCGTGAATACCGCGAGAAGGGCGAGAAGTTCGACGTCATCGTGCTGGATCCGCCCAAGTTTGCCGAGAGCAAGGCCCAACTGCTGGGTGCCTGCCGCGGCTACAAGGACATCAACATGCTGGCGTTCCAGCTGTTGGCGCCGGGTGGCGTGCTGCTGACCTACTCCTGCTCCGGCCTGATGGAGCAGAGCCTGTTCCAGAAGATCGTTGCCGATGCGGCGCTCGATGCCGGTCGCGATGCCCAGATCCTGGAGCTGCTCTCCCAGGCCTCCGATCACCCCATCGGTACCGCCTATCCGGAAGGCTTCTACCTCAAGGGTCTGGTGGTCCGCGCCCGCTGATCGGCCGTCATCTTCCCTTGTGATCAATCAGGCCCCTTGCGGGCCTGATTGTTTTGCATCGCGCCGTATAAACCTTAGCCTGACGCTCGCCCCGATAACCACCCTCTCTGCTTTATTCGTGTTCCCTCTCCTCCTCTTTCCCTACTTGTTCCCCACTTCTGTTTAAATTTCTTTGCACAATAACTGTACATTTATGATTTTAATCACACCCGTATGACTCTCTTTCCCGTAGTGTGATCCCGCCTGCGGCAGCCACGCCGGGGCAACCGTCCCGTCAGGAGTGATGGGCGGCACAACAACAAAATCGATGTCAGGCCAAGCTGAACATCACAAGGGATCCCGATATGAATCAATCATTGCCGCTGTTAACGCCGCTGCGGGGCATCGCTGCCCTGATGGTAGTGCTGTTCCATGCCCGATTATTGCTCTTTCCCCAGTGGATGGAGTCGATCGCAGGCCACACCCAACTCATCGAGAACGGCTACCTCTGGGTCGATCTGTTCTTTATTTTGAGCGGCGTGGTGCTGGCCCATGTCTATGGAGAGGCCTTCACTCGCACGCCCCGCACCGTGGGCTATGGCCGCTTTCTCTGGTTGCGGCTGAGCCGCGTCTACCCCCTCTACCTGGTGACCCTGTTGCTGCTGGTCGGCTGGGAGCTTTACAAGGCGCAGCACGGGGTGGGCTTCTATGCCGGCCCCTTGTTCAAAATGTGGGAGTGGGAAGGGATGCCGCCTTTCGGTTCCCCCTTCACGCCAGCCGAAGCGCTGCCCAGCGCCTTCCTGCTGCTGCAGGTGGTGACCGATCACGGGTTGACCTGGAACTTCGCCGCCTGGTCGCTGAGCGTAGAGTGGATCAGCTACCTGCTGTTCCCGCTGCTTATCACGCTGGCGGTGACCCACCGTCGCTGGAGCCATCTCGCCCCCCTGCTGGCGCTGACGGTGCTGGCCTTTATCGTGCACAGTCGCGGCACGCTGGATGTCACCAGCGGCGCGCTGGCAGTAGGGCGCGGGGTGAGTGAATTTGTGCTTGGCCTCTGGCTGCTGCCGAGGGTCAAGGCCGCGAAAGGCTTGCCCATGATGAAGCATGATATGCCGCTGCTGGTCGCCTTTGTGCTGCCCTTCGCGCTGATGCAGTTCACCATGACGCCGCAGCTGACCCTGCTGCTGATCGGCTCCTACGTGTTGCTGATCTGGATTTCAGCCGCGCAAGGAGAACGCCAGAGCCCGCTGCTGCGCCTGCTGGACAACCGCTTCACCAACTGGCTGGGGGATCTCTCCTACTCCATCTACCTGCTCCATGCGCTGGTACTGCTCACCGGCTGCGAGCTGATCCACTATCTGGCGCCGGGGCTCACCGAGTGGTGGTATGGCCAGACCAACCCGCTGTTGGGGGTAGTGGCCACCTTGCTGATGTTGGCGGTACTGATCGGGCTATCTTCTTTAAGTTACAACCTGCTGGAGCGGCCACTGCAACGGCGTCTGCGCCGTTGGGGCAAGGCGCGGCAACCGGTGCTGGAGCAAGCCGGATAAGTTAACCCCACCCTGTCTGGATGAGTTGACGGTTTTATGTCAACTCATCCAGCACCAGTTCATCCAGACTGCTCATTACCCAGGCACTCGGGTGCTGGCTAAATCCGAGCTTGGGGTAGTACGCCACCGCCTGCGGCGCAGCCAGCAGGATCAGCTTGCAACCCGGCTGCAATTGCAAAAACGTCTCGCGAATAAGCGCTTTGCCAATCCCCTGTCCCTGCACCGACTCGGCCACCGCCAGATCCGAGAGGTAGCAACAAAAATGAAAATCGGTCACCGAGCGGGCCACCCCGACCAGGGTCTCGCCCTGCCAGGCGGTGATCAGCAGATTGGCGTTATCCAGCATGCCCTGCAGGGTGGACGGATGATCCAGCGGCCGTCTCGCACCGAGCGAGGTCTGCGCCAACAGCGCCGCAAACTGCGCCGTGGTAATGGGGTGGTTAACCAAAAACGTGGTTGTCACAAAGCTCTCCTCCTGATGACGCTTAGGTTGCACACGCTGCTGCTCTCTTTGCCGGGTTCTGTGCTGCAATCAATCACTGCGCGGCGGATCCAGACCGATGACAGGCAAGGACAGGTAATTCCCTGCTGTTTATGTGAATTCCTGTTCGAACCCCAAGGGGCAGATGTGGCATAATGCTCCGTCCTGTGGCCCTTGGCGGGGCTGCGCTGGCGCACCTGGTCGCCCTCTTGTTCCCCGTCCGGCCTGGCGGTCCTCCATAACTGCCAGTCATCGCTGCCCCTGTTGGCACCGAGGCCACCCATATTTGCGGCTTCTTGTCTTCCAATCTACAAGGCCGCCCATTGACCAAGACGGCTCCACAGAGCCTCTGCATAAGGGGTAAGTATGTCTTCCATTCGTCTGACCCAATACAGCCACGGCGCTGGCTGCGGCTGCAAAATCTCTCCCAAGGTACTCGACACCATCCTCAAGAGCCAGATCCCGGGCTTCAATGACCCGACCCTGATCGTTGGCAACAGCAGCAAGGATGACGCGGCTGTAGTCGATATCGGCAACGGTCAGGGCATTGTCTCCACCACCGATTTCTTCATGCCCATCGTCGATGATCCCTTCACCTTTGGCCGCATCGCCGCCACCAACGCCATCAGCGACATCTACGCCATGGGCGGCAAGCCTATCGTGGCCATCGCCATCCTCGGCTGGCCCATCAATACCCTGCCTGCCGAAGTGGCCCAGCAGGTGATCGACGGCGGTCGTCAGGTGTGCCATGAAGCGGGGATTTCGCTCGCCGGTGGTCACAGCATCGATGCCCCCGAGCCCATCTTCGGCCTCGCGGTGACCGGTATCGTGCCCCTTGACGCCATCAAGCAGAACGACACCGCCAAGGTGGGTGACACCCTCTATCTGACCAAGCCTATCGGTATCGGCATCCTCACCACCGCCCAGAAGAAGAGCAAGCTCAAGCCCGAACATGAGCAACTGGCCCCTAACGCCATGTGCACCCTCAACAAGATTGGCCAGCGTTTTGCCGAGCTGCCGGGTGTGCACGCCATGACCGACGTCACCGGCTTTGGTCTGGCCGGTCATCTGCTGGAGATGTGTGAAGGCTCTGGCGTCAGCGCCCGCCTCGACTTCAAGGCGCTGCCACTGCTGGACGAGGTGGATTACTACCTCGCCGAGGGCTGCGTGCCGGGCGGTACCCTGCGCAACCACGACTCCTACGGCCACAAGCTGGATGCCATGGACGATCGCACCCGCAACATCATGTGCGATCCGCAAACCAGCGGCGGCCTGCTGGTCGCCGTGGGTAAAGAGAGCGAAGCCGAGCTGCTCGCCATCGCGCGCGAAGCTGGGCTAGAACTCTCGCCCATCGGCCAGATCAAGCCCCTTGAGGGCACCCGCTTTATCGAGATTGCCCAATGAGTGAATTGCCACTGGCCACGGACTACGCCCGGATTTTTTTAGGCGATGTGCCGTTGATTGATGTGCGCGCCCCCATCGAGTTCAAGGAGGGGGCCTTCCCCTGCTCGACCAATCTGCCCTTGATGACAGACGATGAGCGCGCCCAGGTGGGGACCTGCTTCAAGAAGCAGGGTCAGGCCGCCGCCATTGAGCTTGGTCACAAGCTGGTGGGGGGAGCAGTACGTGCCGAGCGCATCGAAGGCTGGCTGGCGCAGTTGCGCCAGCAACCCGATGCCCTGCTCTACTGCTTTCGCGGCGGCCTGCGCTCACAAACCGTACAACTGTGGCTGCATGAAGCAGGGGTCACTCGCCCCCGCGTCGCCGGTGGCTACAAGGAGCTGCGTCGCTTTTTGATCGACACCCAGGACAAGGCCTCTGCCGAGTGCCACTGGACTGTGTTGACCGGCATGACCGGTTCCGGCAAGACCCATATGCTGGACCATGTGGCCCAGGCGCTCGATCTGGAAGGACACGCCCATCACAGGGGCTCCTCCTTCGGTCAACTGCCCGGCGGCCAGCCCAGCAACATCAATTTTGAAAACAACATGGCCATCGAACTGCTCAAGCGCCGCCATCGCGGCGAGCAGGCCTTCGTGGTGGAAGACGAGAGCCGCCTCATCGGTCGCTGCTGCCTGCCGCTCTCCCTCCATGAGGCCATGAGTCAGGCACCGCTGGTGGTGGTGGATGTGCCACAAATCGATCGGGCCGAGCAGATCCGCGAAGATTACGTGCACGATCTCTGGCTGCGTTATCAGACCATGTATGGTCAGGAAGCCGGTTGGCCGCTGTTTGCCGCCTATCTCACCGATGCGCTGGCCCGCCTCAAGCGCCGCCTCGGCGATCAGGCCCACCGCGAGCTGGATGCCCTGATGCAAACCGCCCTCACCGAGCAGGCCAACAGCGGCTCCACCGAGCTGCATCTGGCCTGGATCACCCTGCTGCTAACCCGCTACTACGATCCCATGTATCTCTACCAGCTTGGCAACAAGCAGGAGCGCATCGTATTTCGCGGTGACAAGCAAGCCTGTCTCGACTATTTCGCCGAGCAGCGCGCCAATGGGCAACAGGGCTGACTCCGTCACCGTTCCAACAAGAGGACCCCACATGTTGAAATTCGAGGTGATCCCGGTCACCCAGTTCGCCCAGAACTGCTCCCTCATCTGGTGTGACGAGACCCATCAGGCGGCGCTGATCGACCCGGGTGGCGAAGCGGACAAACTGCTGGCCGCCATCGCCAAGCGCGGGCTGACCCTGACCCACATCCTGCTGACCCACGGTCATCTGGATCATGTGGGTGCTGCCGCCGAGCTGCGGGAGAAGACAGGCGTCGCCATTACCGGCCCCCACAAGGAAGACGCCTTCTGGCTCGACATGCTGCCACAGCAGAGCCAGATGTTCGGCTTTGCCCATACCCCCGCCTTCACGCCGGATCGCTGGCTTGAACAGGGCGACAAGGTGCTGGTTGGCCAGTGCGAGCTGGAGGTCTACTTCTGCCCCGGCCACACCCCGGGCCATATCGTGCTGCTCTCCCAGGCCGAAAAACTTGCCTGGGTCGGTGACGTGCTGTTTGCCGGCAGCATCGGTCGCACCGACTTCCCCCGTGGTGATCACGGAACACTGATCAAGTCGATCACCGAGACCCTGCTGCCGCTGGGGGACGAAATCGTCTTTATCCCGGGCCACGGCCCCAGCTCCACCTTCGGCCGCGAGAAGGTGAGCAATCCCTACCTGACCCAGCCCATCTGGTGATCAAAAAAGGCAGCGGTGTTAGGGAAGGTGCGAACAAGTGGATCGCACCTTCACCACGAACTCTTTGTCCGCATTTGAAATGCCCATCACTCCAAAAAA